>CALPSK010000141.1 GCA_943326215.1 Sediminibacterium ginsengisoli
GTAACCATTGGCTATTTCTTTATTGCAAAAATAACTGCGAAGCCACCGCACGCCGATTTAGTTGCCAATCAAAAAACATTAGAGAGTGTGAAAGAAGGACTGCGCTATGTATATAACACAAAAGAATTATTAGGCGCTCTTTCTTTAGATTTATTTGCTGTTTTATTTGGAGGCGCTGTGGCTATGATACCAGTATATGCTGTTGATATTTTAAAAGTAGGCCCTATTGGATTTGGCTGGTTAAATGCGGCTTCCGATATAGGTGCTATCATAATTATATTTATCATTACCCTATTCCCAGTGAATGCAGGTCAAGGCAAAAAATTATTAATTGCCGTAGGCGGATTCGGCCTTTGCATAATTGTATTTGCGTTATCTAAATTATTCTGGCTTTCTTTTGCAGCCTTATTATTAAGTGGCATCTTAGATGGCTTCAGCATGATAGTAAGAGGCACTATTGTACAATTAAAAACACCCGATCATATGCGTGGCAGGGTAATGAGTGTGAACTCCATGTTCATTAACAGCAGTAATGAGTTTGGGCAATTTGAAAGCGGTGTGGCCGCAAAATTATTAGGCGTCATTCCTTCCGTTGTATTTGGTGGAACCATGACTATAATTGTTGTATTGACTACTTGGTTCAAGGCACCTAGTTTAAGAAAAATGGAATACTAGTTTTAGAGAAAAATACATTTAGAGAGAAATAGTTTTAAAGAAAAATAGTTTTATAAAACTAAGGAGCGGTTAATAGTCCATGCATAACATCATGCACAATGGGACAGAATTCAGCATTTTTCATGGTAATGACTGGACGCTTAAAAAATACATCTTCATCGGTATAAGGAAAACGTTGGCAATCGGTAGGACGGTGCTCATAAATACTGCAAGCATTATCCTTACCTAAAAAAGGACATGGCTTGGTATTGGCTACATAATCTCCTTCCTGATCCATGGATAAATAAGTATCAATAAATACTGTTTCCTTTATTCTTAAGTACTTACTAACTCTTTTAATATCGGGCATTTTAAACCTAGGAGAGTAATTCTTACAGCAACGAGCGCAGTCCAAACAGTTCAGTTTTTCAAAGGCGGCTTCATGCAAGTCGGGCAATTGTTTAAGTATTTTGCGTTTATCTACCCTTTTTAAAAAATTTTGGAATTTTTTAAGTGTTTCTGGGGCAGGTGTTTCAAACAATTGTTCAATAGATAGGCTCATAATAATAGCTCAAATATAAACTATTTAGCAATCATCCACAAGCTTTCCCCACAGCCTCAATTCGCTTCTTAAAGGGGGTGGTTTTTTTGTATCTTTGTATCCATTTTTAAACCACCCTATTTATGTTGCAACTCAATCCCAACGGAGCAGAATTTATCAAAAGACATATTGGCCCAAGTGACCAAGAAACGGAGAAAATGTTAGCCTCCATTGGCGCGAAATCAATTGATGAATTAATTGAAAAAACTGTACCTGGAAATATTCGTTCTAAAAAACCAATGCAAATCCCAGAAGGACTTTCTGAATTTGAAATGTTGCAGTCTTTAAAAAAAATAGGAGATAAAAATATTGTTGCTACGAATTTTATTGGTCAAGGATATTATGGCACTATTACGCCAACTGTGATACTTAGAAATATTTTTGAAAACCCAGGTTGGTATACGCAGTACACTCCTTATCAAGCAGAAATTGCACAAGGCCGTTTAGAAAGTTTGTTGAATTTTCAAACCATGGTTTGTGATTTAACGGGAATGCCTATTGCCAATGCCTCTTTATTAGATGAAGCCACTGCAGCCGCTGAAGCCATGGCCATGATTTTTAATCATGTGAATAAAACAGATACTGTTACACAGCCTAAGTTTTTTGTGGATAGCGCTATTTTCCCTCAAACCAAGGATGTACTTGTAACAAGAGCTACTCCTATTCATATTCAAATTGAAGAAGGCAATTACACTACTGCAAAAATAGATAACAGTTATTTTGGCGCTATCATTCAGTATCCTAACAACACAGGAAGCATTGAAGACTATACTGCCTTTATTGATCAAGTGCATCAAGCAGGTGGCTTAGTCATATTAGTAGCCGATATTATGTCACTTACTTTATTAAAAAGCCCAGGAGAATTAAATGCAGATGTAGCCGTAGGTAATACACAACGCTTTGGAGTTCCCATGGGATTTGGCGGACCACATGCAGCTTATTTTGCCACTAAGGATGAATTTAAAAGAGGTATGCCAGGAAGATTAATTGGTGTAAGTATAGATGCGCAAGGGAATAGAGCTTTAAGAATGGCCTTGCAAACAAGAGAGCAACATATTAAAAGAGAAAAAGCCACTTCTAATATTTGTACTGCACAAGCCTTGCTTGCGAATATGGCAGTGATGTATACAATTTATCATGGACCAATAGGTTTGAAAAAAATTGCTGAAAAAATTCATGGCTTAGCACAAAATTTAGAAGCACAATTAGCAAGTTTAGGTATTAGTCAATCTAATAAATACTATTTCGATACTTTACATTTCTCAGGTTTTGATATTGCTGCTTTACAAAAAGAAGCCTTAGCTGTTGATTATAATTTCCGCTATTTTAATGATGGAAAAAATGACAATAGTATTTCAATAACTATTGATGAAACAATTAGTGCTCGTGAAATAGAAAAAGTAGTGGGCTTATTTGAAAAAATCACAGGCAAAAAAGCAAGTGGTAAAACAGCAGGAGCCCCTTCAATTCCAGCCTCTTTAGTGCGTACTTCTTCTTATTTACAACATCCTGTTTTCAATACACATCATAGTGAAACACAAATGATGCGTTTTATCAAACAATTAGAAAATAAAGACTTGTCTTTAAATACCAGCATGATTAGTTTGGGAAGCTGTACGATGAAATTAAATGCTGCTACAGAAATGATTCCAGTAAGCTGGCCGGCATTTAGTACCATGCACCCTTTTGCACCTAGTAGTCAAACTTTAGGGTATCAAGAAATAGCCAAAGAATTAAGTGCTTACTTATGCGAGACCACAGGTTTCACTGCTTGTAGCTTACAACCTAATAGTGGCGCGCAAGGTGAATACGCAGGTTTATTAACTATTCGTGCTTACCACGAACATCATAAGCAAGCGCATAGAAATATTGTTTTAATTCCAATTAGTGCACATGGTACCAATCCAGCTAGTGCAGTAATGGCAGGCTTTAAAGTAGTTGTAGTGGCTTGTGATGCAGCAGGAAATATTGACATGAAAGATTTACTAGAAAAAGCAGCCTTACACAAAGACAATCTAGGCGGACTCATGATTACTTACCCTTCTACCCATGGTGTGTTTGAAGAAACCATTATTGATATTTGTGCAAGCATTCATGAATTAGGTGGTCTAGTATATATGGACGGTGCAAACATGAATGCACAAGTAGGCTTAACTAGCCCAGGCAATATTGGTGCCGATGTTTGTCATTTGAACTTACATAAAACATTCGCTATTCCACATGGTGGTGGCGGACCAGGCATGGGCCCTATTTGTGTAAATGATAAATTAGCTCCTTTCTTACCAGGACATGTTTACAATAAAAATAAAATTGGTGCGGTAAGTGCTGCCCCTATGGGATCGGCTAGTATTTTATTAATTAGCTACGCCTATATTAAAATGTTAGGTGCTACTGGTTTAGAATTAGCTACTGCCTATGCTATTTTAAATGCGAACTATATGAAATCTCGTTTAGAGAAAAAATATACTATTCTATATGCAGGAAAAAATGGCACTTGTGCGCATGAATTTATCATTGACCTTCGACCGTTTAAAGCAACAGCGGGTATTGAAGCAGAAGATGTAGCCAAGCGTTTGATTGACTATGGGTTTCATGCACCTACCATGAGCTTTCCAGTAGCAGGTACCATTATGATTGAGCCTACAGAGAGTGAGGACAAAGCAGAATTGGATCGTTTCTGCGACGCCTTAATTTCTATACATGATGAAATTGTAGCCATTGAAAAAGGGATATCTGATAAAGTAGACAACCCTTTAAAAAATGCACCGCATACACAGAAAGTAATTTGTGCAAATGA
>CALPSK010000142.1 GCA_943326215.1 Sediminibacterium ginsengisoli
CATTGAGTTCTAACCATCTTAATTCTGCAGTTTCTAATTGGCTATTCAAGGAGCCTAATGATTCACTTAATGCTATGATTTTATCATAGGCCAAACTGCTATCATTTAATTTTTCAGTTAATTCTTTTTTCTTTTCTTCCATTGCTGGAATATTTTTATTCAAGTTATCCAATTCAGTTTTTTCTTTGAAGCTTAATTTCTCAGCCGTCTTTTTAATAGCAGTTGGAGGGGCTTGCACTGCAGTCGTTTCTTCTTTTACTGGAACAGAGAAATCCTGCGCCTTGGAAATATCAGAACTTAGGGCAGCATAGTTCTGTTTAGTTTTTTCTAAAATTCTAAACTGTGTGTAGTTACCTGGGTAGTCTCTAATCACACCATCTCCTTCAAATATAAATAAATGGTCTACTAACTTATCCATAAAATATCTATCATGCGATACTAATAAGACGCAACCAGCAAAATCAATTAAAAATTGCTCTAGAACCGCCAAGGTAGGTAGGTCTAAGTCGTTGGTAGGTTCATCCAAAATAAGGAAGTTCGGATTTTTAAATAAAATGGTAAGAAGTTGTAATCGCTTTTTCTCGCCCCCACTTAGAGCACTTAAATAAGTGTATTGCTTGTCGGGGGTGAATAAAAATAATTCTAAAAACTGCGCTGCACTTAAAGAACCCCCACTGGCCAAAGGAAAGTTCTCTGCAAAGGTTTTCAAAAACTCAATCACACGCATATCTTTTTTATACACTAGCCCCTCTTGTGAGAAATGACCAAAGACAATGGTTTCACCTACATTTATTTTTCCGCTATCGGGCTGGGTAATGCCTTGCAAAATTTGTAAGAAGGTCGATTTTCCCACTCCATTTTTTCCCACCACACCAATTCGCTCTCCTTTACTAAAAGTATAATCAAAGCCTTTTAAGACCACTAAATCCCCATAAGACTTATATACTTTTTTAGCTTCAATAATTTTGCCCCCTAGCCTTGTCATCTTCATATCCAATTGCAAATTGGTCTCTTCAATTTTTTGCTTAGCCTTGGCTTCTACTTCATAGAAATTATCTTGACGACTTTTACTTTTAGTAGTTCTAGCCTTGGGCTGCTTACGCATCCACTCTAGTTCTTTTCTAAAAGTATTCTTGGCTTTATCAATACTGGCTAGTTCAGAATCAATTCTGGCAGCTTTCTTTTCTAAATAATTTTCGTAATCACCTTTATAAGAATATAAATTTTCTCTTTCTAATTCCCAAATTTGATCAGTCACCGCTTCTAAGAAATAACGATCATGCGATACAAGTAATAGGGTTACTTTTTCTTGTAATAAATAGTTCTCCAACCACTCAATCATATTTAAGTCCAAATGATTGGTAGGCTCATCCATTAATAATAAAACATGCTTGGGCTCAAAACCAATTTGAATTAAAGTTTTCGCTAAAGAAACACGCTTGCGTTGTCCTCCACTTAATTTTGAAACCGGTTGCTCTAAATGGTTAATGTTTAACTGCGTTAAAATAGTTTTCACTTTCGACTCAAAATCCCAGGCACCTGTTTCTTCCATTTCCATAATGGCATCGGTAATCAAATTTTCATCCTCCGTTTCCATGGCCATTTCATAATTACTAATGGCCTTCATCACTGGATGCTCCTGATTAAATATATTTTGCGTAATACTAGCCGTTTCAATAAACTGAGGGTCTTGTTCAAATAAAACCAAATGCACGTCTTTGTGAATTTTGGCCGTGCCCGCATCGGGCTGTTCCTTGCCTGCCAATATTCTTAACAAAGTGGTCTTTCCCACCCCATTTCTAGCAATTAAAGCAATGCTATCGCCTTCATTGATATTAAAATTGATACCCTTAAACAAAGGGGTAATGCCATAACTTTTAGTCAATCCTTCTACAGAAACGTAATTCATGGCGCAAAGATAAGTAGCCTATACTAGTAAAGCCCAGATTTATAGGCATTGTTTGAGGGAAAAATGGGTAAAAAGATATGAACTATGTACTTTTGTGTCCATAAGTCAATAAAAGTTCAGCATGAAGCATTTTGAGGTTCCTTCCGGTTATCGCAGTACTTTAATAAGTGCTATTAAGAATAAGCGCAAGGAAGAAGATAAATTGAAAAAAGATTTTAGTCCGGCCCTTATTGACATAGGACCTCTAAAGATATACCTTGCCCGTCATTTTGGATTTTGTTATGGTGTAGAAAACGCCATTGAAATTGCCTATAAAACCATTGAAGAAAATAAAGGAAAAAGAATATTTCTATTAAGTGAGATGATTCATAACCCTCAGGTAAATGCCGACTTAACTAAAAAAGGCGTTCAGTTCTTGCACGATACCAATGGAAATGAAATTATTCCATTAAGCAATCTCACTAAAGAGGATGTAGTGATTATTCCTGCCTTTGGTACCACTTTAGAATTGGAAGCAAAAATTAATGCCATAGGTATTGAAATTCATAAGTATAACACCACTTGCCCCTTTGTAGAAAAAGTATGGAACCGTGGAGATCAAATTGCTAAAAAAGGTTTTACCATTATTATTCATGGCAAACCTAAGCACGAAGAAACAAGAGCTACTTTTTCTCATGCTGCTCATAAAGCACCCACCGTTATTGTGAATGATATGAATGAGGCGATTGTATTAGGTAAAATAATAACGGGAGAGCTTCCTATAAGTGATTTTGAAAAGCATTTTAAAAATAGACATTCAGCGGGTTTTGATCCAAGTATACATTTTGAAAAATTGGGGGTAATTAATCAAACCACTCAGTTAGCTACCGATACCCAGGCCATTTCAGATTATTTGAAAAATATAGTGGCTATAAAATATGGCAAAGAAAACCTGAGCACCCATTTTGCCGATACGCGTGATACGCTATGCTACGCCACCAACGATAACCAGTCTGCAGTCATAGAATTGTTAAATACGACTGCCGATTTAGCCATTGTAATGGGCGGAAAAAATAGCAGTAATAGCTCGCATTTAGTAGAGTTATGTGAGCAGAAATTACCTACTTATTTTATAGACGATGCTAATAAAATAATTGATGAAAATCAAATTATTAAAACCAATTGGAATGACAAGTCGGAAGAAATAATAAACAATTATTTACCTGCTAAAAATACAGTGACTATACTTATGACCAGTGGTGCTAGTTGTCCTGATACAGTGGTGGAATCGGTGATTAGAAAAATTGCAGGTTATTATAATGTAGAGGAAGCCCTTGAAGAGGTTATCCAATTTTGGCAATCGCCCAACTAAGTGCCAAATTAAATTGTTCTTCTCTAGTCATATGGGTATTATCTAAAACAATAGCATCTTCTGCTTGTTTTAAAGGACTACGCTCTCTAGTGGTATCCATTAAATCTCGGTGTTGCAAATTCGCTTCAATTTCTTCTTTAAGAATAGCTGGATTGGTATTTTGTAATTCTAAAAATCTTCTTTCTACACGAATAGCAGGATCGGCTGTTACAAAAATTTTAAGCTCGGCTTTAGGAAAGACCACGGTTCCAATATCTCTGCCATCCATTACAATACCTTTGAATTCACCCATGGCTTGCTGTTGCGCCACTGCAAAGTCTCTGACAGGACCAATGGTAGCCACTTCACTCACTTTTTCACTCACACGCATTTCTCTTATTTCTGCTTCTACATTTTCTCCATTCAAAACCATATCACTTTTTAAACTTGTAGCATTATATACAAAGTTTAATTTTATTGCTGATAAGGCTTTTAGAATTTGCGCTTCGTTATCAAAATCAATATTGTTTCTTAAAAAATAAAGTGCCACTGCACGGTACATAGCCCCTGTGTCAATAAATACATATTCCAATTGAGCCGCTAAGGCTTTTGCCAATGTGCTTTTTCCACAAGAAGAATAACCGTCAATAGCTATGATAATTTTATTCGGCATATTAAGCAACTGATATTGTTTCTGTTTTAGGAAGGTTGGCATTTCTAATAGCTATTTGACGAACCGCATTCGAGACAACCCCTCTTAAAGCAGCTTTGGAAACTTCTTCTTCCCCTACCATGGCAGGCACACCCGCATC
>CALPSK010000143.1 GCA_943326215.1 Sediminibacterium ginsengisoli
ATTCATTCCACATTTGAATTTCTCCTGCTGTATTCTTAACATTACTATTACAAGTACCAGCACCCAAATTGCACCAATGTCCAATTATACTATCCCCTAAATACCCCTCATGGCCTTTATTGGAATAGGCCATTAAAATGGAGTTCTTAATTTCACCTCCGGCCAAACAATATGGGCCAACAGTAGTGGTTCCATATATACTTGTATTCATCTTTACCACCCCTTTTTTACCTAAAACAAAGGATCCTCTAATGGAAGAACCTTCCATTATAAGTGACTCATTTCCAATGTATATAAAGCCTTCACTTGCATTTAAATTAGAACATAATACAGTTGCGCCTTTCTCTATAAAAATCTGATCTTTATTAATGACATTATTGGAGGGGTCAATAGGCTCAGACTTCCTTTGACTTGATACCCACTTGAAGTCTCTTTCAATGAGTTTGGCATGGTTAGAAAGCAACTGTAACTGATTTAAAACAAAGGAAACCTCCTCCATTACAATAGGTGGTTTCTCCGCCATGAGTATTTTGGAGATTTGTCTTTCTTTGGTTTTAGTGGCAATCCATTTGCCCCCGGCTGTCATTAACTTCTCGCCTTCATTTAATGCCTTAATGGCCTCCATTAATTTTTCAGAGGGAATGCAGGCCACATTGATGAAATATAAAACATCCTCATTTTTTAGAAACTCACTATCCTCATATAAAGCTTGTAAATAGGGAGCTGTATATACTCCACAAGTATCATTTGTATACTGCTCCCACCTTTCTTTAAAACTAAAAATACCTACCCTACAACTAGCCAAAGAGTTAGTTAGTGTAAAAGGGTAAAAATGTTCCCTATCAGCTATATCCACCAAGATATATTGCATTGAATAGTTTTTATTGATTGCTTTTGAAAGCATACAAATTTAGTCAAAGTTTAATCAAATAAGAGAACTTCCTAACAGATGTTCATTTTATGCTTATTTTTGAAGCCTAATACAAATTACTATGCAATTCGGCACATTTAATTATCCCGTTCCAGTCAATGAACCAGTATTAAGTTATGCTCCAGGTTCTAAAGAAAAACTTGCTTTAAAAGAAGCTATCGTCTCTCTTAAGAAAAAAGCCTTGGATATTCCTATGATTATAGGTGGCAAGGAAATTAGAACCGATTTAAAACAAGCCATTCATCCTCCCCATGAAATAAAACATACACTGGGTTATTTCCATATGGGTAATAAAAAACATGTTGACCAAGCCATTAGCGCAGGGTTAAAAGTGAGAAATGCATGGTCGAATATGAATTGGGAAGCAAGAGCCCATATATTTTTAAAGGCTGCCGATTTATTAGCGACAAAGTATCGTTTTGAAATGAATGCAGCTACCATGTTAGGCCAAAGTAAAAATGCTTACCAAGCAGAGATAGATGCTTCTTGTGAGTTAATAGATTTTTTAAGATTCAATGTTCATTTCTTATCTGAGATATATCAACAACAACCTATTTCTTCACCAGGTATTCATAATAGAATGGAATATCGTGGCTTAGAAGGTTTTGTACTTGCTATTACTCCATTTAATTTTACGGCGATTGGTGGTAACCTTCCAGCCTCTGCTGCTATGTGCGGTAATGTGGTTGTTTGGAAACCAGCCAATACTCAAATTTATTCTGCGCAATTATTTATGCGTATTATGAAAGAAGCAGGACTTCCTGATGGTGTAATAAACATTGTATATGTGGATGGCCCAACTATTGGTGCTACTTGTTTTGCGCATCCCGATTTTGCAGGTGTGCACTTCACAGGTTCTACTGGTGTATTTAATTTTATGTGGAAACAAATTGGAGAGAATATTGCTAAGTATAAATCTTATCCAAGAATTGTGGGTGAGACTGGTGGAAAAGATTTTGTAATGGTGCATGAAACAGCCGATGTAGATACTGTGGTTACTGCTCTTGCACGTGGTGCCTTTGAATACCAAGGACAAAAATGTTCTGCAGCTTCTCGTGCTTATTTACCCTCTAACCTTGCTCCTGCCATTAAAGAAAAATTAGTGAAAGCTATTAAGACCATGAAAATGGGAACGGTTGAAAACTTTTCTAATTTTGTAAATGCAGTCATTGATGAAAAATCGTTTGATAATATTTCAAAATATATTGATCAAGTAAAAAAAGATAAGAAAGCTAAAATTTTAGTAGGCGGAAATTATAGTAAAAAACTAGGCTACTTTATTGAACCTACTGTGATTGAAACCACTGATCCTAAATATACCACCATGTGTGAAGAAATTTTTGGGCCAGTACTTACTATTTATACTTACCCAGCTGCAGAGTATGAAAAAACTTTAAAACTTTTAGATAGCACTTCTAAATATGCATTAACCGGAGCGGTGATTGCCCAAGACAGAGCCGCCATTGAACTAGCCACTAAATTACTAAGACATGCTGCGGGTAATTTCTATATTAACGATAAACCAACAGGTGCCGTGGTTGGACAACAGCCTTTTGGAGGTGCCAGAGCTTCTGGAACCAATGATAAAGCAGGATCTATGTTGAATTTGTATCGTTGGTTAAGTGCTAGAACAATTAAAGAGACTTTTAACCCTCCCACCGACTATACTTACCCATTTTTAAAAGAAGCGTAAAGCACTGTTTTTTGCTCTATTTTATGGTAGAAAACAGTATATTTGCTCCTCAAAATTAAAGGACTGTGGCCCAAAAATTTTCTAAAGAAACATATCTCTATTGGTACGAACTCATGCAGTTAATACGTCAGTTTGAATCCAAAGCTGAAGAGATGTATAAAATGGCTGGAAAAATCAGAGGTTTCTTCCACGTTTATAATGGACAGGAAGCCATAGCCGCTGGTTGTATGACAGCTACTAATCAAGAAGACCCCTTCATTACTGGATACCGTGACCATGGTTTAGCCTTGGCGAAAGGAATGAGTCCCAATGCAGCCATGGCAGAATTATATGGTAAGGCAACAGGATGTTCTAAAGGCAAAGGGGGAAGTATGCACTTATTTAGTAAGGAACATAATTTCTTTGGTGGACATGGCATTGTGGGTGCTCAAATTGGAACAGGCGCTGGTTTAGCTTTTGCCGAACAGTACCGTGGTTCAAAAAATGTGGTTTTATGTTTTTTTGGAGACGGTGCTGCAAGACAAGGTATGTTGCATGAGGTATTTAATTTAGCCATGCTTTGGAAATTACCAGTGGTATTTATTTGTGAGAACAATAATTATGCAATGGGCACTTCTATTGAAAGAACAAGTAATGTAATTGATATTTATAAATTAGCGGATGCTTATGAAATGCCTTCTGATAAAATAGATGGCATGATACCAGAAGCAGTGCATGAAGGTGTAGTGAGAGCTGTGAAAAGAGCACGTGATGGCGAAGGCCCTACTTTATTAGAAATGAAAACCTATCGCTATAGAGGTCACTCTGTATCGGATCCTCAAAAATATCGATCTAAGGATGAAGTGGAAGATTATAAAAATCAAGATCCTATTACGAAAGTACATAGCACCATTCTTGAAAATAAATTTGCCACAGAGGCAGAATTAAAAGCCATTGATGATAAAATTTTGGCTATTGTGGAAGCTTCGGTAAAATTTGCAGAAGAGAGTCCTTGGCCTGATGATAGTGAATTATTGAAAGATGTATATATTGATTCATCTTATCCATTTATAGTAGACTAATTTTTAATAAAAATATATGAGCGAATTACACCAAGAAAAACACCCCTTTCTAGATTTTGTAAAGAAAAATCAAAAAGCCTTAACCTATACTTTAACTGCTTTAGTAGTGGTTGTATTAGCTTATTTTGGCTATACAGAATTATATCAAAACCCAAGAGAAGCCAAAGCTGCAGATACTATGTTTACAGCAGAAAAGTATTTTGGATTAGACTCTTCTAATTATGTTCTTAACGGAGATGGAACGAATAAAGGCGTATTGTATGTTATTAAAGAATATAGTGGAACGAAGGCAGCTAATTTAGCTAATTACTATGCCGGTATTAGTTATTACCGTTTGAACGATTACAATAAG
>CALPSK010000144.1 GCA_943326215.1 Sediminibacterium ginsengisoli
AAGATAGTCTTCATTCAGTATGGTTTATTGCCTGCTCAATATTTAATTTAAAACAAGAGCGTGTTTTTCAAAAAACAATTATGCTAGGTTTTACCCCTATTGAATCCTTGGGGATAGGCTATACCATTAATTCCACTCCAAGCATGCCCAATTTATTGTTTAATGCGATCGCCAAATCCTTGAATTATTTAGATGCAGAAGGAGACGAAATAGGTTATATAGATGTCAAAATTCCAGCAGCCTATGCGACCGATAATTATTGGATGCCCTTTGTGCACAATATGCCTAGAGTGCTATTTGATACGAGCAAGAAGTTTATTTCTTTTATAGACAATGCAGGACTACATGCTTTAAGAGTACCACCAGCTGTTTTGAAAAAAATAAACAATAAGGACAAATCCGAAAACAATCCCCATAAAGACATCGTAGAAATTATAAGAAAAACAAGACCCCTGTTTAGTAAAAATGAGTACTATCAAGTCATGCAGCCCTTAAGAGATATTAAAAACAATATCGATTATTCCTTAGATTCCTATATTGAATTTAATAGCGAGCCAGTACTTACACTTACAGATGATAATAATTCGCCAAAATTGGCTATTCAATTTTTATCCGAAGCTAGTCACCGTATTTTTCAAGATAAAGATAGTATTGGCTATTTTAACGTAAAAGACTTTGTTAAAGAAGAAAATAAATTTTATTACCCTGATAATGTTTACAATGGATACGACTCTAGTCAAAAGGCCAAGCTGGGCACTTTATTTGCAAAACAACCCATTAAACATTCAAGAGTTATTAGCGGCAATGCGATGAATCATGATTTTGTCATTCAACTGAATTATGAAAATAATATTACTACCCTACTTATAGATAAACAAATGGTAATGGCCATTAGTGGAAATAAAAAACCCATTCAAATGGTAGAAAAAAGAAATACCCTTCCTGCCTTAGAAAATTTATTATTACTTATTGCTTATGCAGAAATATTTCAACAACCTGGATAAACAAACTATTGCATGCGTATTGTAAGTTATAATGTCAATGGAATTAGAGCCGCTATTAAAAAAGGATTAATCGAATGGTTAACCGAATATCCCGTAGATATTTTTTGTGTGCAAGAAACCAAGGCTACCGAAAATGATATCGACCTTTCTTTATTCACGGACCTTGGCTATCATATCTCTTGGTTTTCCGCTCAAAAAAAAGGCTATAGCGGCGTGGCTGTTTTTAGTAAAATCAAACCCGACTTAGTGCAAACTGGCAATGGATATGAGCTGAGCGATTTTGAAGGCAGAGTCATTAGAGTAGATATAGGGGATCTCACCATTGTAAATGCTTATTTCCCCTCTGGAAGCAGTGGCGATGAAAGACAGACCTATAAATACCAGTGGTTGAAAGAGTTTGAAACCTATTTAAATAAGCTAGCGAAGAAACGCCCCAAAATTATTCTTGCAGGAGACTATAATATTGCACACCAAGAAATAGATATTCATGATCCCAAAGGCAATAAAAAATCCTCTGGTTTTTTACCTGAAGAAAGAGCATGGATGGATTCTTTTTTAGCAAATGGATGGATAGATAGTTATAGAAAAATAAATCCTAGCACCGCAGGTGGTTATTCTTGGTGGACACAAAGATTTCCCAGTGTGAGACTCCAAAATAAAGGATGGCGCATTGATTATTTATGCACCACAGAAGCCTTAGCAAGTTCCATTAAAGCCGCTACCATCCTGCCGATGGTGAAACATAGCGACCACTGCCCTATCGTTTTAGAATTAAAATAAAATATAAAATTATTGTACATGAAGGTTTATAATATTAGTTTTCAAATAGATCCTGCTTTGGAATTTCAATGGTTGGAATGGATGAAAAATAATTTTATTCCTAAGGTCATAGCATGTCAAAGTTTTAGTGACCATAAATTATATCAAATTGAAGTGCAAGCCGATCAATCGCCCACTTATACTTTACAACTTTATTGTGACAAGATCGAGCTATGGCAGTCGTACCAACAATTACACGCTTCCACCCATTTAAAGGAAGTACAAGTCACCTGGGGTGAAAAATGCTACTATTTTTGCTCCGAAATGCAAATTGTGAATTGAATGTGGATAGATTAAATGGCGGAAACGCAAGGCAGGCTTATATTTCAGCCGATTATCAATGAAACTCAATGCCAGTAAAGGTTTCATACGTTTTTCAATCAAGACATTAAACTAACGAATTTGATGATTTTGCTCGAAATCCTTACTATTTAAGGGTTTCAAGCGATATATAAAAATGCATTTTTAAAAAAAATATTTTTTCAATTGATAAAACCTAATAAATTTGTTACATCGTTTTAAACTTATAAAAAACACATCTATGAACAAAGCAGAATTGATCGCTCACATTGCTGACAATGCAGAGATCGCAAAAACACAAGCTAACGCAGCTTTAGACGCATTTATCGAAGCAGTTACAAAAGCCTTGAAAAAAGGCGATAAAGTAACTTTAGTAGGATTTGGTACATTCTCAGTTTCTAAGCGTGCTGCTCGTATGGGCCGCAATCCACAAACTGGTGCTGCTATCAAAATCAAAGCTAAGAAAGTTGCAAAATTCAAAGCAGGTAAAGAATTGAGCGGTAAATTATAGTTTTAGTGACTAAAATCGCTTAATTACAAGATTTTGAAAAAAAACCCTCGTATGTGCGAGGGTTTTTTTATTTTTGCTGTCCAATCAACAATTAACAAAAAACAAGAATATGGGAAGAGGAGATAAAAAAACAGCTAAAGGAAAAAGATTTAAAGGTTCTTTTGGCGTAAGCAGACCACATAAAGTGGCTAGCAAAGGCGCTAAAGCGGCTACTGCGAAAGCAACTGCCCCTAAAGCACCTGCTGCAAAAGCTGAAAAAGTGGCTGCCCCTAAAGCAGCGGCTGTAAAAACCGAAAAAGCAACTAAAGCGAAAGCTTAACACTTTGTAATAAAGACCCCCTCAAGGGGTTTTTTATTAGCCTTTACTGAATACAGAAAATAAATAAGTATTTATGAAACGCATTACGTTTTTAATACTCTCTCAATTATTGGTAGTAAGTGCTATGGCACAATGCTCTATCTGTACCAAAACTGCCGGTCAAATTGGACAGGAAGCGGGAAGGGGGTTTAATGCGGGTATACTATACCTAGCAGCTATGCCTTTTGCCATTGCAGGCTTTATCGCCTTTAAATGGCGGGAAAAGGAGCGCAATTAGCTAATTTCTTTGCCTTGATTTAGTTTTCTTAGTTTGGCATATTTAATCATTGTTTGGTAGGAAATAGACTTATGAATTACATATCCTTCCCAGCCATCTAAAAACCCAAGTTTCATAAAGTACCCATTTATAAAAGCCCAAATTGGATTAATATATAATTTAAACCATGTGGCTTTTTTATTCATTGCTTGCATCTCTATTGCTTGTAGTGTAGTATAATTATTTAGTTTAGAAACAAGGGAATCAATATTGTTATAGCTATAATGCAAAAGATCTCCCTTTAATAGTTGCAAGGAGGCTCCCTCTATTGGTTGTAGTGTTTCATGTATTCGACCCTGCCATTTCCCTTTTCCATTTTTTATCATTCTTACTAATCTTTCTGGATACCACATCCCATGTTTTATCCATTTGCCACAAAAATTATTAAATCGATTTATTTTGTAAGCATCTTTATCCATTCCAGTATCTTTCAATTTTTGTATAGCATGAATTAATTGCTCACTCAATTCTTCGTCAGCATCTAAGAAAAATAAATACTCCATTTTTGCTAATTCAAAAGCATGATTACGTTGATCCGCATAATCGGTAAAAGTACGCTTGATAAATGTAGCGTTGAATTGTTGACAAAGCAATTCAGTTGCATCGGTAGAATTAGAATCAATAATAATAATCTCATCAGCAATAAGCTTAACGCTGTTCAAACAACGAGCTATATTTTTTGCTTCATTGAAAGTTATAACAACTATAGAAATAGTATTCATGATTGAATTATTTTGTTTAAATATAATTCATTAAAATATATTAAA
>CALPSK010000145.1 GCA_943326215.1 Sediminibacterium ginsengisoli
CGAAAACGGCTTTAAGCGATGAAGAAGTAATACATAAAGAAGTAGCGGGTAAAATTTATCACCTGCGTTATAAATTAGATCTTCCAGGGGAAGAGTATATTACTATTGCCACTGTTCGTCCTGAAACTATTTTAGGAGACTCTGCTATTTGTGTACACCCTAAGGATGCGCGTTATAAAAACTTAGTAGGCAAGTTTGCTTTTGTGCCCTTAATTAACAGACGCATTCCCATTATTGCTGATGATTATGTAGAAATTGAATTTGGAACAGGCGCGTTGAAAGTTACACCTGCACATGACATGAACGATTTTGTTTTAGGACAGAAATATAATTTAGAAGTAATAGATACCATGAACGATGATGGTACTTTATCGGAAGCAGCGGGCCTATATATTGGTCAAGATAGAATTGAGGTAAGAAAAATTATTACCAAGGACTTAGAGGCCGCAGGCAACTTAGTAAAGATAGAAGACTACACACACCAAGTTGGATTTAGTGAAAGAACCGACGCCATTGTGGAACCAAGATTAAGTTTACAGTGGTGGGTGGATATGAAAAAGTTAGCAGCACCTGCGCTGGATGCTGTAATGTCTGATGAAATTAGTTTTCATCCTGCTAAATTTAAAAACTTATACCGCCATTGGATGGAAGGCATTAAGGACTGGTGTATTAGCAGACAATTATGGTGGGGTCACCGCATACCTGCATGGTATGATGAAGAAGGTAATTTTTATGTAGCACATAATGAGGCAGAAGTAAACGCGAATCATCCAGAAACTGTTGGAAAAAAATTAACACAGGATGCCGATTGTTTAGATACTTGGTTTAGTAGTTGGTTATGGCCATTTGAAGTATTTAAAGGTTTATCTAACCCAGGTAATGCAGAAGTAAATTATTACTACCCTACTAGCACACTGGTAACTGCCCCTGAAATTATTTTTTTCTGGGTAGCTAGAATGATTATGGCGGGAGAAGAGTATATGGGTAAGATTCCTTTTAAAGATGTTTACTTCACAGGTATTGTGCGTGATAAGCAAGGAAGAAAAATGAGTAAGAGTTTAGGAAACTCTCCTGACTTATTAGGACTGATAGACCAATACGGTGCAGACGCTGTTCGTTTTGGTATTATGATTGCCTCTCCTGCAGGAAACGATTTATTGTTTGATGAATCGACCTTAGAGCAAGGAAGAAATTTCAATAATAAATTATGGAACGCCACTAAGTTATTGAAGATGTGGGAAGCCCGTCAAAATAATACAGGCGCAATTCCAGAAGATGCAAAATTTGCAATGGATTGGTTTGAAGCTAAATTAAATACAACGCAGATTGAGGTAGATGAAATGCTGAAAACCTTCCGTTTAAGTGAAGCACTAAAAACTATTTACGGTTTAATATGGGATGATTTTTGTAGTTGGTATTTAGAATGGATCAAGCCAGGATTTGAGCAGCCTATGCATGCAGGTGTTTATGAAAAAACAGTGGAGTTTTACGATGCCTTATTGCAATTGCTACATCCTTTCATGCCATTTATTACAGAAGAGATTCACCATACTTTAAAAACACAGTCTGAGGACTTATGTGTGAAGCTATATACTCCTAATGCAAGTGTGAATAAGGAAGTATTAAATGCAGGTGCATTATTGCAAAATGTAATTTCTACTTTAAGAGACGCGCGTAATAAAAACCAAATAAAGCCAAAGGATGCCATTGAATTACATATTCAAACGGCTAACAATGCGCCTTATCAAACTATTCAAAATATATTAGCGAAGCAAATTAACGCTAGCAGTATAGCATACACAACTAGCACTATCGCCTCTTCTATTGTGGTGGCCTTAGAGAAAGATAAATTTTACATCGTTGCTAACCAAGCTATAGATACTGCCAGCTTAAAAGAAAACTTATTAAAGGACCTAGCCCATCAACAAGGCTTCTTACAAAGTGTAGATAAGAAATTACTTAATGAAAAGTTTGTTCAAAATGCGAAACCAGAAGTACTAGCCATAGAACAAAAAAAGAAGGCCGATGCTTTAGCTAGAATACAAACTATTGAAGAAAGTTTAGCGCAATTGGGATAACTAATTTTTCAGTAGTTAATTTAATTTAACTACACCCATTAGACTCAGGGTAATATAAAAAGGATAGTCAAAATAATCTAATGACCGAAATTCAAATAACACGCGCTGGCTTAAATGACAGAGATTTTATCAGATCTGTATCTGAGCGAACCTGGCCCAGCACTTATGGTCATATTATATCCCAAGCACAAATTGATTTCATGTTGGATTGGATGTACAGTAATGATTCCTTAGAAAAACAAATGAATACAGGATGTGAGTTTTACATAGCAAGTATAAAAAAAGAAAACGGGCTATGGGAGGCTGTGGGGTTTTGTTCTGTAAGCCCTGAAGATGAACAAGATAAAAGTACAGATGCATCAGAAATTTCAAATGCGCATAAACTCAATAAATTATATGTACTTCCCTCGGCTCAAGGCACAGGTGCTGGCAAGGCCTTATTAAATAAATGCATTGAGGTTGCCAAGGCTGCAGGATCGAACTCTTTATTCTTGCAAGTAAACAAACTAAATAACGCTTATACTTTTTATCTAAAAAAAGGCTTTATTAAAGAACGCGAATTTAAATTCGATATTGGTAATGGCTTTTACATGGACGACTATGTAATGCGATTGAACTTCTAAATCTTAGGTTTTTCATCTTCCTTAAAGCCAATAATATTTCTTTCATTCCATTTTACTCTATTCATAGTTAAATCTAGTAAGTGTTCAATAGTATCATAAATTTTATTGAGCTGAACATCGTGTTCACCTATTCTTTCTCTTATTTCTTGAAGCTGCCCTTTTATGGTTGCATTTTTAATTAACACTCTTTTCATTTCAATAAACATTCTAATTATTGAAATATTCATTTTAACGGCTTTCTCACTTTTCAAAACTCCTGATATCATTGCAACACCATGCTCAGTGAAAGCAAAGGGAGTGGCATCTTTCCTTCTATTAATAGAAGACGATATCACAGATTGTGACATCATCTCATACCATTCTTTTTCGGTCAATCTAAACATAAAATCTGCAGGAAACCTTTCAATATTTCTTTTAACTGCCTGGTTTAATGTTTTCGTATCTACTTCGTACAAAAACGCCAAATCAAAATCAAGCATTACCATTTCACCTCTTATTTCATGGATTTTTTGTTGAATCAAATTAATTTCTGTCATTATTTAAATTTTGACAAGTAAAATAGACTTTATAACAATTGAAGATTTAAGTATAAATACCTTTCCAGGGTATGCGGTCACAAATTGTGACCGCATACCCTGGTTTTTGCCCTATGTGGTCACAATTTGTGACCACATGCCTTTAAATTGGCCTTATGTGATCACAAATTGTGACCACATACACTTAGAAAATAAGCTATGAAGTAATTAAATCTTTGAAATCACCACCCTTTCTAAACTCATTTGGCGGTCGCTTGGATTGATTAAAATATCAATCTTGTTTCTGTATTTTTTATTCATTAAATCATGAATAAACCAAATGCCATTAAACTTTCCAGCATTGGTTAATTTTACTTTATCCCCGAAAGCAAATAATTCTTTTAAATCTCTACTAATGGCAATCACTCTATGTTTTTTTGGATTCAAACTATCTAATTTAAAACCACTTGCTGTTATCAAAGGTGTACTATCTGTTTCAGACGTATCTGCTTTATAAGTACTTAAGGAAACTAAATTCATTGATTTTAAAACAAAAGGATATTGCATGACAATAGCCCTTGCTTTATGGCCTGGTCTTAATAAATAAAAGCCGCCTACTAGCAATAATAGGAATACGCCCATACCTAGATACTTATTATATTTCATAATGAAGTTTTTCATAAGTGATGATGATTAAACTATTAAATGGGTTTGTTTAACGACTCCCATTATAAAAACGCTCTGCACCTGACTTATATTGTCGGCCTGGCTTAATTTATTGACGTGGAAATTGTAATAACTGTTCATATCCTCGGTCAC
>CALPSK010000146.1 GCA_943326215.1 Sediminibacterium ginsengisoli
CACTGCACCTGCTTGTGGAGCATGCGTTGCATCTCCTACTTCTGGCGGTGGCAAGAATGCATAAATGATGAAAATAACAGCCTCTGTAAGAAACCCAGTTATTAACGCGTAATCGGCCCAGGATAGATGTAAAATTTTTGCCAATGTAGCTATAATAACTACCGCAGCTCCTAATGAGAATACTACGTTAATGATCTTATTGGTTTTAGGCGAAATGGAATTTGACATTTGAAAAATTTAAAATTTTTATTTGATATTATTTAGATCGAAATGATTATTAATTAATTCTTGGTGCCATTGAAAGTACACATCTAAATCCAACATAAGATTTGGCTGTATCTTGGTATTCATAATTTCTAGTACTTACTTGAATATTGTAAGCAATATCCTTCCATGAACCACCTCTTACTACTTTTCTTTTCATAGAATTAGGGTCTTCCTCTTTTGCATTGTATTGTAAGTCTGGACTAAAATCACCCATAAAATTATAGCCACCCTCATAATATACAGAGCTTGTCCATTCAGCAACATTGCCTGCCATATCATATAATTTATAGCCGTTTTCTGGAAAAGATTGCACCTTACTTGTATAAATATTATCGTTCTTCGCGTCTGATCCAAAATAATCTCCTCTGCCTGGTTTAAAATTAGCTAAGAGCCTTCCTTCTTTTGTTCTTGTATAAGGAGAACCCCAAGGATACATCGCATTGGTTTTAGAATTGCCTCTTGCTGCATATTCCCATTCTGCTTCTGTAGGCAAGCGGTATATACCATCAATTTTTTCATCTCTCTTACCTCCTTTACCCAAATAAAAATTACTGCTATTAGTTCTCCAATGACAGAAAGCCACTGCTTGCTTCCAGGTAACACCTACCACTGGATAATCGTTGTAAGAAGGGTGTGAAAAGTATAAACGTGTAAAAGGTTCGTTATAAGAATAAGAGAAATCTCTCATCCATACGAGTGAATCAGGATAAACAGCTTGAGTTTGAGAAACTAAAAAATTACTCAAGGGCAGTTCTAGTCCTTTAGAAGATTTAGCAGCCGCTTTTAAATCCACATAAGAATATCTGTAAATTAATTTAGTAGGGTCTATTTCTATTTTTCCCTTAATACGGTTATCAGGACTTAACAATAGTTCATTTAATTGTTCTAGCGTAGCCCTGTTATTGACATTAATTCTTAGGGCTCTATTCCAATCCACTTTCACTGTATCTTCTGTTTGATTCACACCACCGGAAAACACTGCCAAATATTTAAGTGAATCAGATACATATTTTACAAATTTGCGGTATTGCTGATTCGTTACTTCCGTTCGGTCCATCCAAAAACCATTAATGGATACTAATTTTTTTCTATTCACCATGGACATATCCACCTGCTCATCGCTTGGTCCCATATAAAAAGCCCCTCCAGGTATCTGAACCATGTTAGGATCTGAACGGAACTTAGCCTCTTTGAAAGATAAAATACTAATAGAACCTAGTATAATAAGAGCTATTACTAAGGGTAATTTAAAGGGCAGTTTATTCAATCTTGTAATCATATTTTATTTTTACCGGTTCTTATCTCCTTTAGAACGAATTTCTTTCAATTAAATTATATTTTAAACAAAAAAAGGTGGGGGCTTTTTTTTAGCAGAAAGTATTGATTTTCACTGCATAAATTGGAACTGCAATATAAAACATTAGTTGTTAGATTTTTGCTAAAAATTCGCTAAGACTAGATACTGGCGGATAGCATGTTTTATTTTTACATATAAAGTATTGATTTCCAATGTCTTCCTTTGATAAAGACATGGGGATCGTAGAAGAATTTCTTGGTATGAAAACGAGCATTTTCTGAGGTAAAAACCTAGAAACTAAGCTTTCAATATCGTTTCTGACTGTCGGACCCACCGCGACCAAAGACTGATAACCTTCGGACATAATCGAAAAACTTTGGGCCCAATAGCTATAGGCAGATGGATATTGTAATATAAGTTTACGCATAGACCTGATCATTTGCTCCGCCTGACTGGTCCACTGGTCGTTTTCAAACAGGGTACCCAAATAATACAAACTCGAGCAAATCATTGCATTACCACTTGGCTGCGCCCCATCATAGGTTTCTTTTTTTCTGACAATGATATCTTTTTGATAGTCTGCGGTGTAATAGTAAAAAAGTTTGTCTTCTGAAAGAAAATGCGATTGCAGATAGTCCATCCATTTTTTTGCTTTTTCTAGATAAGCAATATCGCCCGTAATTTCTTGCAAATGGATATATGCTTGAATTAAACTTGCATAGTCGTCTAAAAATGCAAAAGATTTATTCACCCCCTTGGTATGTGTATGATAAAAATAATTTTCTTTTTCATTCAACATATTTTGTTCTATCCAAAACATTGTATCAATGGCCTTTTGCTTATAAGCATTATTACCTAAGGCTTCATAAGCTTTACAAAGTCCTATAATCATTAAATTATTCCAAGCTAAAATAATTTTATAATCAAGTGCTGGTCTTATTTTTTTTGCTCTTGCTTGTAAAAGTGTTTGTCTTGCTTTTTCAAAACCATCTTGCATGCCTAGCTCCATGGATTCTAGGGTCCATAAAATATTGGAGTGCTCCCAATTACCCACTTCTGTTATTTGATAATATTTACAAAAGTCTTCAAAAATAGAATCGTCCAATAAAGTTTTTATTTCTGCATAAGACCAAGTATAAAATTTTCCTTCCACACCTTCACTATCTGCATCTAGGGCTGCATAGTAGGCCCCTTGCTCATTACATAATTCTGTATGTAGAAAATGAATGGTTTGATCAATTACTTTTTTATAAGACTCTTTTTGCGTGATTTGATAGGCTTCAGAAATTACAGAAATAAGTAAAGCATTATCATATAACATTTTTTCAAAGTGAGGGGCTTGCCACTGCGCATCGGTGCTATATCTTGCAAAGCCTCCTGCTAAATGATCATAAATGCCCCCTTGTATCATTTTATCAATAGAGCGAATGGCATGTACAAGTGAAGCTTCCTGTTTATTTAAATAATAATTTCTAAACAGCATTTGTAATACAAATGTTTGCGGAAACTTAGGTGCATTGCCAAATCCACCCCACTGGGTATCGGCCTGTTGTAAAATACGGCCTGCTATGATTTCAATTTCTTCTTTGGTAGCAAGTGGTTCTTCATAATTCTCTACACCGCCTGTGGCAATACCTCCTGTACCAATACTACTAGACGAGTTCACAGGTACAACAACATTTCTTGTAATATGATTGGTAAGTTCATTGGCTTGTTCTACCAACTTATCATAATTATTTTCAAATGCATTTTTAACCCCTTGTAACACATCCATCCAAGAAGCTCTTTGCGGCATGGCTTTAGGTGGAAAATAAGTGCCTCCGTAAAATGGTTTTCCATCAGGTAATAAAAAAATATTTAAGGGCCATCCTCCCGATCCGGTCATGGCTTGCAAAGCGTCCATATAAATATGATCAATGTCGGGGCGCTCTTCTCTATCTACTTTAATGCAAATAAAATGCGCATTCATAAACTCGGCCACTGTTTCAGACTCAAAACTTTCTCTTTCCATCACATGGCACCAATGACAGGCCGCATAGCCAATACTTAATAAAATGGGTTGGTTCTTTTCTTTAGCTAAAGACAAAGCTTGTTCAGACCAAGGTTCCCATTGAACTGGATTATGTGCGTGTTGCAATAAATAAGGGCTGGTCTCGTGTATAAGACTATTGGTGTGCTTAGGATTTGCATTCATTTGAATGCAATTTATTTATTTCTTTTTACTATTAGAGGAAAGAAATTGTTCCAAGCCAGCAATCATACTAGGTGTCTGAGGACTAGGTACTTTTATATGTAATTGAAGCCCTGCCTCTTCTACTGCTTTGCAGGTACTAGAACCAAAGGCGCCAATGGCGGTTCCATTTTGTTTAAAGTTCGGCATGTTCTGGTATAAACTTTTCAAACCACTTGGAGTGAATAAACATATAACATCAAAACTATGTTCTGCAAGTACTTTTTTAATATC
>CALPSK010000147.1 GCA_943326215.1 Sediminibacterium ginsengisoli
ATGGATTGTTATGATTTTATGATGGCAGGTATTGTAGGTTTTGCAGGATTAAAGCCCACCTTAACAGCTGTTGAAAATGGAAAGGCTGTTGGTCTTGCCAATAAAGAAACTTTAGTAGTGGCTGGCGATATAGTTATGCGCAAAGCCAAAGAAAATAGAGCAGCTATTATTCCGGTGGATAGCGAGCACTCCGCTATTTTTCAATGCTTAGTAGGAGAAGGGAATAATCCTATTGAAAAAATTATTCTTACTGCAAGTGGGGGTCCTTTTTTAGGAAAGAAACCTAATTTCTTAGTGAACGTGAAACGCGATCATGCCTTGCAACATCCGAATTGGTCCATGGGAGCTAAAATATCTATAGACTCTGCAACCCTTATGAATAAAGGGTTAGAGATGATTGAAGCGAGGTGGTTATTTAATTTAGCACCACATCAAATTAAGGTAGTAGTGCACGCGCAAAGTATTATTCATAGTATGGTGCAGTTTGAAGATGGAAGTATTAAAGCACAAATGGGACTGCCCGATATGAAATTGCCTATTCAATATGCCATGGCATTTCCACAAAGATTAAAAAACAATTTTCCAAGGTATACTTTCGATAAACCGAATCTATTAAGTTTTGACGAACCCGATACTAGAACATTTAGAAATTTACAATTGGCCAAGGAAGCGATGGAAAAAGGAGGCAATACCCCCTGTGTATTAAATGCAGCGAATGAAATTGCTGTCTATGCTTTTTTAAGAAATAGAATTGGATTTTTAGAGATGACAGAGCTCATTGAAAAAACTTTAGAGAAAATTAACTATATCGCAACACCTAGTTTGGAAGATTATTTTGAAACCGATGGGGAGGCGCGTAACTTCGCAGCCTCTTTAATACAATTATAATATATGTATATTTTAGCAATGGATTTTGCAGCAGTGGGTGTAAAAACAGCACAATTTATTTTATCTTTTTCTATACTTGTAGTCTTGCATGAATTAGGACATTTTATTCCTGCGCGTTTATTTGGAACGCGTGTAGAAAAATTTTATTTATTCTTTAATCCAGGATTTAGTCTTTGGAAAAAGAAAATAGGGGAGACTGAATACGGTATTGGTTGGATTCCATTTGGGGGCTATGTGAAAATTGCAGGCATGATTGATGAGAGCATGGATAAGGAGCAGTTGAAAAAAGAACCTGAATCTTGGGAATTAAGATCCAAGCCTGCTTACCAAAGACTCATTGTGATGTTAGGCGGCGTAATTGTGAATGTGGTATTAGCCATTGTAATTTTTATTGGTATTGCTTGGTATTGGGGCGATGATTATTTGCCTGCAAAAAATGTGACCTATGGTGTGCATGCTAGTGCACTTGCCAAACAAATGGGTGTGCAAGAGGGAGATATCATTGTTTCAGTAGATAAAAAAGAATTAGAAAACTTTGATGCTTTAGAGTCTAAATTAATATTAACGAATCCTACCAGTTTAGAAGTGCAAAGAGGGGATAGTATTATTTCATTAAATATTCCAGCTACTTTAGCTACCTCACTTGCTAAGTTTAAAAAAGCAGATCCCTTTGTGATTCCTCGCATTCCTGTTATTATTGATTCAGTAGGAAAATCGGCAGTCATTTTAGAAGGGACATTTAATAAAAACGATACACTGTTGAAAATAAACAATACCAGTATTAGGTATCAGTATGAATTTTTAGAAGTGAAACAAAAATATGCCGATTCTATTGTCATGGTCATGTTAAAAAGAGGAGCGGATACCGTATACACTAAAACCTTAATTAGTAATGCAGGACAGATAGGTTTATTTGTAAAACTTCCTTATGCCTTATTTAAAACAGTGCACAGAGATTTTACTTTCTTAGAAGCCATACCTGAAGGGGCAAATCGTTGCTATACGACTTTGGATAATTATATTCAAGGCATCAAACAAATTTTTACAGGCAAGGTAAATGCCAACGATTCCTTGGGTAGTTTAATTAGCATAGGAAATACATTTCCTGCTGCTTGGGATTGGGAACGTTTTTGGACTTTGACCGCTATATTCTCTATTATACTTGCCTTTATGAATGTGCTACCTATTCCTGCCTTAGATGGGGGTCATGCACTGTTCATTATAGTGGAAATGATCACAGGCAGAAAGCCCAGTGATAAGTTTATGGAATACGCTCAAGTAGTGGGCATGATGCTCATGTTTGGCCTAATGCTATACGCTTTGGGGCTTGACTTTTGGCGTTTGTTCAAGTAATTCAGCAATTTGTTGTAATTTTGTAGGTTCGAAATAAGTTTTATCTCATAAGATACAATTGGGGTCGTATGGTTTTGACAGCAGTCGTAGCGGTTGGGGTAAGCATGCAGTGCGTTGGGTAATTAGCACTTTAATCTGAATACCAAACAATCAAAAGGCGAAGCAAATTTTGCCATGGCTGCTTAATTCAGTGAATTAACTTCCATTTTGGTCGAGAGAGAAGGCAGGCCTGTTGCCCGCTCCTCAGCCTAATTAAAACCAAAACAGGATGCGATAAAAGTAGGCTGTGCCTTTTATTTAAGTACCATCCAGCTAAGCGAATAATTGGTTTGTGTTTTTCCTGCTATTCGCCGACAAGTAATAAAACAATAAGCATGTAGAAGACCAATGGTAACATTGTTTGGACAGGGGTTCGACTCCCCTCGACTCCACAATTGATTTGAAAGCGAGAAGCTCAATAAGCCGAAGTAAATAAATACTACTTCGGCTTTTTTTTAAGCCATTTTAAACTGTTTACTATTATATTTGTTATGAAATAAATACCTCTAATTTATGCGACTTACAATCACTATTTTATGTTTATTAACTGCCTCATTTGTTTTTGCTCAAACTGACACAACAGACAATTTCGACTATAGTAATTTTGGGGATGCTGATGGCGTTAAACGTTATTGCTCTCAAAAAGTATTGAATCAGACGCCTCAAAGAATTTTGAGTTTAGGATATGAGAAGTATGGTGGATTTTCCATGCCTGGTATAAGTTTTAATGCCAAACAATTTCCTACACAAATTGATATAGCCCGAGTAAACGCAATAAGAGCCCAAGTGAATGTGCCTGTCATTTCTACCAATAAGCTCATTTGGCAAATGGGAGTAAACTATTGGAGTAGTCAATTCAATGTTAGTAATCCAACAGTAAACAATTTTGCAGCTGCTTTAGATAAAAGCTCCTTATTAACAGCAGGAATAAATACCACTGTTTTTAAACCTTTAAATGAAAAGAATTTTTTAATTTTTCAAGCTAGCACTGACGTAAACGGTTTGTTTGAAAATGCAAAAGCGATTCAAGACAAAGCAGTCACTTTAAGTGGTACAATTATTTATGGATGGAAGACATCTGAAAAAAATATGATTGGTACTGGTTTAGCCAGAACCTATCGTGCGGGTCGATTAATGCATCTGCCTGTTTTGTTTTGGAATAAAACTTTCAACGATAAATGGGGTATGGAGCTTTTACTTCCTGCGCGTGGTTTTGTTCGATATAATTTCTCTACAACAAACATGTTACAGGCGGGTTTTGAATTAGAAGGAAATCAATTTTTAATGCAACTGCCAAATACTACGACTAAGAATACTTATATTCAACGTGGAGAAATTAAGCCAAGAATTATGTGGGATAAAAAGCTTACTGGATTTCTATGGTTTAATGCACAAGCAGGCTTGAGGTACAATTACCGTTTCGATGTAGTTAACAGGTATGACGCTAGAGAAGATAGTCAACGCTTCTTTACTAGTAATTTAGGCAATCCATTGTTTTTTAATATTAGCCTAAACTTTGTATCTCCTTAGTACTACTTAGCTTGTTGCCTTGTCCAGTTATCTGTTCTTCCAATAATGGAAACCCCGATATACCCTCTCACTTCAAGTGAATTGGGGTTGATCATTTTAATGGTACAAGAGTAGGTGCTGCCATTTTTAGGATCATAAATATTGCCATCATCCCAAAGATTATTTTCCTTATAAGTGAAGCCCCAAATATTAATCATTCCA
>CALPSK010000148.1 GCA_943326215.1 Sediminibacterium ginsengisoli
AAAAGACTATCCTTTGCATAAGCATCATCTAATAAATCGTTAAAAGAATTTGTATGTAGTTTAGATTCATATTCAATATGAATTTTATCATTGTTCTTTGCTAAGTGATTATACAAAACCAATATTTCTGGAAGCAAGTCATCTAATAATTGTTTTCTATAAGTATAAATAGGTATACCGTTTTCTATTAATTGTCTATTCAATGTTTCAAGTAAAATAGGGTCAATGCTACCTATTTCTGCAGCTTGCTTCAATAAACTATTTCTTTGCTGTAAAATTTTATTATACTGAATTAAATATTTTAAATAGTCAGGATAAATTTGACAGAGTAAACTATCCATTAATTTTCTACGCTCATCGCTACTGCCTGTAATTATTTGAACATCGTCGGGGGCTATCATCACACAAGGAATTTTTCCTAAGTGTTGAGATAATTTCGTGTATATAATTTCATCAAAATAAAACTCCTTTTTTAAAGTTTCTCTAATAATACAGGTAATAGGCACTTCTGTTTTATTAATAGTATAAAGGCCTTCAATACGCAAACCCTCATAAGCATGGTGTACATTTTGTGCATCAGGTCTGTTGAAATAACTTTTAGTAAAGGATAAATAATAGAGTGCATCCAATACATTGGTCTTGCCCGTTCCATTACTTCCCACGATACCCACAATACGATGCGTGAATTCAAATTGCTTTTGAACGTAATTTCTAAATTGGACTAATTTAAGTTGTTGAATGCCCACCATGACTGCAAAATACAAAGGGAATTGTTTCCTCCCTTTAAAATTCAAGAAAAGGGTGTAATTTTATTAAAATTTTATAGCATGACGCTTATTAGTGAGCAACAGCTTCCCAGCATTATAAAAAGACTGGCACATCAGATTTTAGAAACTTATCCTGGTTTAACCAATGCAGTCATTGTGGGTTTACAACCTAGAGGGGTTTATTTAAGTGACCGTATTGTGGCAGCCTTGCACCAAGAACTACCTGCAGACAAAGTTCAATATGGAAAATTGGACATTACCTTTTATAGAGACGATGTTAGACGTGATTTACATTTGGCAAAGGCCACCGACTTACCCTTCAGTATAGAGGGCAAAACCGTGATTTTAATTGATGATGTATTGTTTACTGGCCGTACCATTAGAGCAGCCCTAGACGCCTTACTTTCTTTTGGAAGACCTTCCAAAGTGAGCCTTTGTGTACTAGTGGATCGCAAGCCCAGTAGGGAATTACCCATTCAACCTGACTTCACTGGCAAGGAAATGGTAGACATCAGTCCTTACAAGGTAAAAGTGAGGTGGAAGGAAAATGATGGGGTGGATGACGTTATTTTATTGGTTGATTAGAAAAATTTATATTAATTTTGTTCTTTAATGGCACTAACTACCAAACATCTTCTTGGTATCAAGGACCTCAAAACTGAGGATATCCAACTTATTTTATCTACCGCTACTCAATTCAAAGAAGTTTTACAAAGACCCGTTAAAAAAGTTCCCACTTTAAGAGACGTTACTATTGTGAATCTTTTTTACGAAAATTCAACTAGAACTAGAATTTCCTTCGAACTAGCTGAAAAACGCTTGTCTGCGGACGTAGTGAATTTCACAGTTTCCAATTCCTCTGCAGCGAAAGGTGAAACATTACTTGATACAGTCAATAACATTCTTAGCATGAAAGTGGATATGGTGGTCATGCGCCATAGCGCTTCTGGAGCACCACACTATCTAGCCAAACATATAGACGCAGCCATTATCAATGCAGGTGATGGAATCAACGAACATCCTACACAGGCTTTACTAGACGCCTTTTCCATGCAAGAAAAAACAGGAAAATTAGCGGGATTAAAAGTAGCCATCATCGGAGATATCATGCATAGCAGGGTTGCTTTAAGTAATATTTATTTACTCAAAAAAATGGGTGCTGAAGTAATGGTTTCAGGGCCACCTACTTTAATACCTACTTATTTGCAAAAAGCCATGGATGTGCAAGTGGAATACAATATCGACAAGGCCCTAGCTTGGTGTGATGTAGCCAATGTGCTTAGAATTCAATTAGAGAGGCAAAATCAGCCTTTATTCTCTTCTTTAAGAGAATATAACCTAGCATATGGCATCACTAAAAATAGACTAGATAAGCTAAATAAGGAAATAGTCATTATGCACCCTGGCCCTATTAATAGAGGTGTCGAAATAGATAGTAATGTGGCAGATAGCCCACACTCTATCATTTTAGACCAGGTAGAAAATGGGGTAGCCGTTAGAATGGCTTGTTTATACCTTTTAACAGGGAGAACCAACCCTTCTTAATTAGTTAATCAGTCTTAATCTCTTTTTTCCTAACTATTTTCTTACTTTTAAGCCATGCAAAGAATCTGCTTATTTCCTGGAACTTTTGATCCTGTAACATTAGGTCATATTGATATCATTGATAGATCCTTACCCTTATTTGATAAAGTGGTGGTAGGTATTGGTATAAATGCTTCCAAAAATCCAATGTTCACAGCAGACCAAAGAAAGCAATGGTTTGAAGATATTTACAAAAACCAACCACAGGTAGAAGTAGCAATTTATGATGGACTCACTGTAAAGTTTTGTCAATCTATTGGCGCTAAATTTATTTTAAGAGGTATTCGTTATGTAAGCGATTTTGAATATGAGAAAACCATTGCCGATGCCAATCGCACCATGGATAGACATATTGAAACTATCTTTTTAACAGGAGAACCTAAATATACTTCAGTAGCATCCACCATTGTGAGAGATATTATCAGAAACGGGGGAGATGCTTCTCCTTTCTTACCAGAAGCCGTTATCAAAAGTTTGAATAAGTAATATTAAAAGATTTTAATATTAACTTCAATTTTCTATTTTTTATTTTAGTTTAATCAATGAACTGAGTTTACTAAGCATTAATTTTTAATCGGTAGGCTTCTATTACTTCCAATATAGTTGGATAAGTTTGTTCTAAACAATGTCTAGCCGTTGCTAATGAATGCCATTCAATTTTTTCTATATCTTCTGTGGTTTGAGGACTGCCTACTTGCCTATCTGCAATAGTCATATGAAACCAATAAGTACGCTTCACTACTTCCTCTTGCAAGTATTTATCAAAATATATATGGTTCGTGAATTTTAAGAGTTCATGTAATTTAATATTACGAATGCCCGTCTCTTCCTCTACTTCTCTAATGGCACAAGTTTGTATGGTTTCACCTTCGTCTAATTTACCCTTGGGCAAATCCCAAAAACCTCTTCTAAATATCCATAAAATTTCACCTTGCGCATTGGTTACGAGGCCACCTGCTGCTAATATTTGTTTGGGCATAAAAATGTGTATAGTATTTAGTAAAACCTGAAGTGAATCTAGCAATTTGACTTTAAATTTGCAGCAAGAAATGATACCCATGACAAATCAGAAAGCCGTTGCCGAAAAACTACTTCAAGTAGGTGCTGTAAAATTAAGCCCAAATAATCCATTTACATGGGCAAGTGGCTGGAAAAGTCCTATTTATTGTGACAATAGAAAGGTTTTATCCTTTCCCTATGTGAGAGACTTTATTAAAAGTGAAATGTGTAATGTTATTTTTGAAAAATTTGAAGGCGCTGATATGTTAGCAGGTGTGGCCACAGCAGGTATTCCTTGGGGTGCCATGGCAGCAGATCAATTAAAACTTCCTTATATATACGTAAGACCTAAACCCAAAGAACATGGTTTAGGCAATCAAATAGAAGGCGCTTACGCTACAACCAATAAAATTTTAGTCATTGAAGATTTAATCTCTACAGGGAAAAGTAGTTTACTAGTAGTAGATGTTTTAAGAAATGCCGGTTTAGAAGTAGTAGGTATGGTTTCTATATTTAATTATGGATTTGCCCTTGCAGACGAAGCTTTTAAAACAGCTGGGGTTCCTTATTATTCTTTAACCAATTATGCTAGCTTAATTGACTTGGCAGTAGAGAAGGGGGAAGTGGATAGTAAAACCCAAGAAACTTTAATGCAGT
>CALPSK010000149.1 GCA_943326215.1 Sediminibacterium ginsengisoli
AATTTTCTTATTCTATCATAGGCCCGAGCGCTTAATTGAAATTTTTCCATCGCTAATGCTAATAATTTTTCGGCAGGAGGGGAAAGAATACCCCATTTTTTTAATAAAGCCTCATTCATTTGGGCATTGGTGTAAATACCTGCCTCGTTTTTGAACCTTTCTAATTGTATGGTTCTTGCCCATTCGACTCTTTTGGCAATTTCAAGAGAATTTTCAGCAGTTTCGATTTTTCTGAGTTCATGATAGGGTACAGGACTCACTTCAATATGTAAATCAATTCTATCTAGTAAGGGCCCTGAAATTTTATGCAGGTATTTCTGTACTTGCGTACTGCTGCAATGACAGGCTTTATGTGGATGGTTATAATAGCCACAGGGGCAGGGGTTCATGGCTGCGAGCAACATAAATCTGGCAGGAAAATTGACCGTCATTTTAGCCCTGGCAATGCTTACTATGCCTGCTTCCATGGGTTGTCTTAATACTTCAATCACCGACTTATTAAACTCTGGTAGTTCATCTAAAAATAGAACCCCATTATGGGCTAAAGAGATTTCTCCAGGCTGAGGATGACCGCCACCGCCAATCATAGCAATGGCCGATAAACTATGGTGGGGTTGTCTAAAAGGACGCATCCTAATAAGTTGATCTTGCAAAGGTATTTTTCCAGAAACACTATAAATTTTACTGGTTTCAAGTGCTTCATTTTTATTTAAGGGAGGTAAAATAGAAACGATACTTTTTGAAAGCATGGTTTTTCCTGCACCGGGTGGTCCTATCATTATAAGATTATGTCCTCCTGCACTGGCAATCTCTAAAGCACGCTTGGCCTCTGATTGCCCTTTTATATCTGCAAAATCGGGGATAGTATTGGTTTGTATTTTTTCAGAAAGAGCAACACTGGCTTCTTGAAGGCTATATTCTTTTTCATAGCAAGGATTATTTAAAAAATAAACCACTTCATTTAAAGAAGAAAAAGCAAAAACCGGTATGCCTTCAACCATTAAAGCTTCTGCAGCATTTTGTTTTGGGATAATCATAGCTGCAAAACCTTCTACTTGAGCCTGCATGGCCATGGCAAGTATTCCTTTAATAGGATATAAACTCCCATCCAGTCCTAGTTCGCCCATGAGTAAATATTTTTCAATAAGGGAGGGTTGGGTAATTTGTTCCGAGGCTGCTAATATGCCAATGGCAATGGGTAAATCAAAAGCAGCACCCGATTTTTTTAAATCGGCGGGAGATAAATTGATAACCAGTTTAGTGCGGGGCATATGAAAGCCGTTGGACTTGATGGCACTTTCGGTTCTGTCTAAACTTTCTTTAACAGCATTGTCGGGAAGGCCCACTATACAATAGCCCTGGCCCATACTTACATTTACTTCAATGGTAATGGTCACAGCGTCAATGCCCACAATAGCGCTGCCCTTTGTTTTTACAAGCATCTTTTTGCTTGAAACTAAATTACATTCAAATGCGAATTGAAAGTATTAATACTTGTTTTTGCTAATGTTTTTTAGCAGGTTGACCACACCTTCTCTTTCTAGAATTAAATAACCCAGTCTATCTTGACTGACCCCTTCTTTTAATTGATAATGAAAAATCAATTCTTTTTCTTGCACGGCTGTTTCAAAATAACTAAACTGAATATTGCTAAAACCTTTTAAGCCATCGCTTATTTCGTATAAATGTGTGGAGATAATAAATAAGCTATTTCTTAAATTTTGTAAACCTTCAATAACGGCGGTACTGCATTTCATGGCATCTTGAATATTGGTGCCTTTGAATAACTCATCAATTAAAACAAAATAATTTTTTCCATCTATAATTTTTTCAATGGTATTTTTTATTCTTTGCACTTCGTTGAAAAAATAACTTTCGCCTTTCATTATATTGTCGGCAATAGTTAAATTGGTAATAAGGCCATCAAATAAAGTGAGTTCTAATTTTTTCGCAGGCACGCCAATGCCAATATGGGCTAGGTATAAAACAATGCCGATGGTTTTAATAAATGTGCTTTTGCCTGCCATATTTGCACCTGTTAAAAAAAGTAAATTACTTTGATGGCTAAGGGAGAGTTTGTTGTCTACAGCATTTGTCACTAAGGGGTGAATGGCGGCAGTCACTTCAAAAATAGGCGTATCATTTTCTAGCCATCTAGGAAAAACAAAATGGTAATTTTTGGAAGCCATGGCCATGCTATAATAGGCATCTAGCTCGTAGTAATATTCTAAAAGTTGTAGGGTATTATTTTTATAATGATAAAGAAAGAAATGGCAGTAAGTAAGTACTGTTTGCGGGTTCTCTAGCTTATGGGAACTTGGAAGGTTGGCTAAGGAAGAAGGGTGGCTGGTATATTTTTTTATTTTCTGAACAAGCGCTTCAATAATAGGGTTATCATTGATGGATTCAAAAACCGATACCCATTTATTTAGATTTTCATAAAATAAAATTATATGCTCTAGGGAATAACGAAGTAAAGAATAGTCAGAAGCGCTAATGAACTGATACCAGTAGGCAGCGGGTAAGCTAATTTGTGTAGGAATTCTTTTAAAACCTGTATCAAAAAACTTTTCAATAACCAAGGTAGTGCCATTGGTAATTTTTAATGCTTCTACAAAATGAATATTAGTTATAAAATAAGCAATAGCATTTTGTCTTTGTTCAATGGATGAAATACTTGATAATGGACTAGAAAGAAAATGATCCAATTGCATTTTACCTCCATTGGACTTGCAAAAATTAAGATGAGATATAAGACCTATCGACTCTTCGTTATCAAATAAGCCTATATCTTTTAAAGTAATTTTATCCACCTGCATAAAATTGCTTTTAGCTTCTTGTAAATTGAAGACGTTGTCCTTTCTGTGCTTCATTAAATACCCCTTCGTGGTATACTTTGTATCCATTTACAAAAGTGGTATTCACTTGGTAAGGAAAGCTGTTACCTTCAAAAGGACTCCAGCCGCAGTGATATAAAATATTTTCTTTACTAACTGTATAAGGGGCTTTTTTAACCAGCACTAAGTCGGCATGATAGCCCTCTCTAATAAAGCCGCGGTCTTTAATTTCAAAACAGGTAGCCACGGCATGACTCATCTTTTCTACCATTTTCTCCATACTTATTTTTCCTTCTTCCACATATTTAAGCATGAGCATTAGACCATGTTGAACTAAGGGTAGTCCTGCATGTGCATGCGCATAAGCCTCTTGTTTCTCCGCCCAGGTATGCGGGGCATGGTCGGTAGCTATGACATCTAATTGGTCATTTAATAAACCTTCCCATAATGCCTTTTTATTTTCTGGGGCCTTGATAGCCGGATTACATTTAATTAAGTTGCCTAAAGAAGCATAGTCGTTGGCAGTGAAATGTAAATGATGCACACAAACTTCTGCTGTAATTCTTTTATCTGCTAAAGTTCTTAAGTTGGAGAATAATTGCAATTCTTTAGCAGTACTAATATGTAGAATATGTAATCTTGCATCGAATTTTTTGGCTAGTTGAATGGCTTTGAAAGAAGATTCAAAACAAACTTCCTCATCTCTAATAATAGGATGGTCAGCGGGTTCTAAATTAGGCTTGATGGCTTCTAATGCCGCTTTATTTCTTTTAATCAAGCTTTCTTCTTCACAATGTGTGGCAATTAAAAGTTCAGTGCCACCAAATATTTTTTCAAGTACCAATGGGTTTTCTACCAATAAGTTTCCAGTAGAAGAGCCCATGAATATTTTAATACCACAGACATCTTTTTTCTTCTCATTGGTTTTTAAAATTTCTTCCAAGTTGTCTTGAGAAGTACCCATGTAAAAAGAATAATTGGCAAGAGATGTATGGGCGCCTATTTGATATTTATCTTCCAATAATGCTTGCGTAAATACAGGGGGCTGCGTATTGGGCATTTCCATAAAGCTGGTGGTACCGCCTGCTACAGCGGCCTTGGCTTCGCTATAAATATTGGCTTTATGGGTTAAGCCG
>CALPSK010000150.1 GCA_943326215.1 Sediminibacterium ginsengisoli
ATTTTAAATCCAGAATAATCCGGTTTCATTATTCTAGAAAACTGGAAAGAATAAGAAAAAGTTAAACTCCAGGGAATATCAAAATCCGTAAATTCTGCAGGATTGGCTTTTACATATTGTAATTGCCTTTGTTGTTCATCGGGGGTCATGAAGGGATCTAAAGGAATTTCTTTTTTCTTAGAAGCTGCATCGTCCTTTGATTTACTCTTAAAGGATGTAGCAATAGAAACTCCACCATTGGTAATACTTCCGAATTTAAATTTAGTAGGGTCAATATTTAATTTATTCACCCTGAACCCTTGCGCATCATTGGCATATGGATCTAAGCTCACAGAAGAAGAAATATTAAACTTGTCGAATAACATTGTACGCGCGTAGAAACTAAAATTACCTAACTGAAAACTATCTGCAAGGAAATTATAATTTGAAGTAAAGCCAAAGCCTTCAATTAATTTTACTTTTTTAAAGCTACCCGCAGTGGTATCTGTTTTGTCTTTAACTTTCATCTCTAGTAAATTATCCAAACCAAAACTTAAACCTCCAAAGGTTCCTTCTGAATAAGCTCCCCCTAAAGCTCCCCCATCAAATTTAGAAAAGCGGTAAGTTCTTCCAGTGGTATCAATTTGAGTTGTATAATGATAAGATTTAGCTAAATCTGGTGAATAGTTAAAGGAAACAGTGGGCCTTATTTCATGACGAATAGCTTCTACATAATTGCTTTTAAATTTATAGGTACCAAAAATTCTACTAGCTGCTCCTACGCCAAAACTTACACGGGGTGCTCTGAAAAAACCTTTTTCATAACTCGTATCAACTTTATTTAATTTACTGTTCCAAGACTTTGTATTTTGTTGGCCAAACCATTTTTCATCAAAACTAATGGAAGGTGTAATCGTAATTGGCCCAAGTGAAGGAAGAGAAACACTAATTGGAATACTATGCGTAGCACCCCATTGCATGGTATCTAATAATCTATTAATATTAAAGGCGGAATCATAAAAAGCCATTTGATTTTGGAAAGATCCATTATAACCTACTCCTAATTTTTCATACCATTTCCCACTACCCACCTGATCCTTGGACTGAAATGGATATACAGTCAATGCATTGAAATTAATATTGGGTAAACTTAAATTCACTAAACCTAAATTATTGTTTTGACTATGATTCAAGTTCATCGATAAATTATATTTATTATCCCAAGACTTATTATAACTAATAGAAGAGCTAATTTGATTTTGAAAATTCTGAAAAGGGTTATTCAATAAGTAACTATTGTACTTTGTACTACCAAAGTTGACATTGGCAGAAAAATTAGTACCTGGCAAAGCCCTTGCATCCATGGAATGAGACCAGTTAATCATGAAGGTTTTACCCCCCGTAAATTCATTAGCTATGTTTACATTCCTATTCAATATTCTTGAATTTTGTAAACTAAGGTTAAAGTTGCCAATGTATTTATAGCGTAAAATATATTTACTATTCAAATTCGCGCTCCATCCTCCATAAGAATAAATATTACTTCTTATAGTAGCGTCAACATTATCACTCAGTACTTTATAATAGCCTAAACCTTCAAAGCCTAAACCAAAATCTTCACTCGTAGAAAAAGCAGGTGCCATCATACCAGAATGCTTGCCTCTTGATAAAGGAAAAATGCCGAATGGAATTCCAATAGGAAAAGGCACTCCCTCAAATTCAGGAAAGGCCGGCCCCGATACACCAATTTTATCTGTAATAATTTTTAATCTATTGGTTCTAAAAGCAAAATGGGGATCATCTAAATTACAAGTGGTAAATCTTGCCTTCCATGCATAAGCCTGGTCTTGCGTAACCTTTTTCATGGTGGTGGCATTGATAAAAATTTCACCTTGTTGGAAATTGGTATTTTTTGTAAGCCCTTTTCCTGACTTCATATTAAAATAAATAGAGTCATTCACCGAAGTCATTGTTCCTTCTTTAAATTTTGGATTACTTAAAGGGCTTCCCGTAGTATCTTGTGCACCATAGGCTTTAATATTTTGACTTTGTTGGTCATAGACTATGGTGGCTGCCTCTAATTCTGAAGTTTTATAAACGGTTTTTGCCTTGCCATACAAAAAGAACTCTTTGGTAGACATAATCATCACCCCAGAATCTTCTGCATTATAATTAACAGGGGTATCAATACTATCTTTTGAAATTCTTATAGACTTTACTAAACTGGTATCATTTTTTTTGGAAAGACTGTCTGTTTTAGCAGAAATACTGTCTTTTATAGGGGCCTGAATTTTGGCCTGCGCAAAAACACCCATTATGGGCATTAAAACTATTGTTAATGTTAGTAAAATGCTACCATTTACAATAGAACGCCTGTATTTTACGTTATTTTTGTATCCTGCTATTATCACAGCAGCAAAAATAAACTAAAACAGCATTAAGGCACTGATTATGAAGCAAAATAGACTGATTTTAGCATTTACTTATAGCGTAATAGCCCTTTTTACCCTTATTAGCTTAAGTACGGAAGCCCAAAACTCATCCAAAACCATCAAACGTATCATTATTGACCCAGGTCATGGTGGCACAGATCCAGGTTCAAATGGTAAATATTCCACTGAAGCAGCAGTCTCCCTGGCCATTTCTTTAAAATTAGAGGAATATATCAATCAATCCATCCCTGATGTAGAAGTGGTTCTTACGCGTAGAACAGATATTTTCAATTCAGTAGTTGAAAAAGCCAATATGGCCAATGAGGCCAAAGGTGATTTATTTATTTGTATACATACTAATTCAGCCAACCCTAGTAGAAGTAGAGAAATTATTGGATATACTAACAAGACCTATACCGTAAAGAAAAAAGGGGTAAAAAGAAAGGTGACCAGAAGAGTGCCCTTATATAAAACTACCTACACACCAAGTACAGCAAGGGGTACAGAAACCTTTATTTATAATGTAGGAAAATCAGACCAAAAGAAAGATATGGCCAATGAGGCAGTAGATGATGTAGTAGAAAAATTAGACTCTGTTTCAATAAAGCAAATTAAAGAGATTGAAGAAGCCGACCCTACCCGATCAATGATGGTAAGTTTACTGACTCAGCAATTTTTTCAAAGAGCAGCTAGTTTAGCTTTAACTATTGAGGAAGAATTTAAAGCTGCTGGGCGAATTAGTAGAGAAGCCAAACAAAGGCAGAAAGGAATTTGGGTACTAGCAGCCGTTCAAATGCCTGCGGTACTAGTTGAAACTGGCTTTATTTCCAATCCAGAAGATGAGGATTATCTCAATAGCGATGAGGGTCAAAATCAAATTTGCGAGGTAATAACCAAGTCAATATTAAGATATAAAAATTCTCTGGAAAACCAGAAAAAGACAAATACCAATTAGCTCCCCTTTTTTAGCTAATTTTACACAAAGATTATTTAATTCATTCATGATGAAAGTATCAAACGAAACCAAGGTGGGGGCACTCACTGTAATTGCCATTACCTTAATGATTATAGGATTTAATTTTCTAAAGGGGAAAACCATATTTCAACCAGGTAACTATATTTATGCAAAATATGCCGATACCAAAGGGCTTATTGTTTCTAACCCTGTATTTGTAAATGGTTACCAAGTGGGAACCGTTTTTGAAATTGAAAATCAAAAAGATAATCTAGCTTCTATAATTGTTTCTGTTAAATTAAATGAAGCTTATAAAATTCCTAATAACTCAGTGGCTAGTATTCAAGATAATCCATTAGGAATTAGTAGTATTAGTATCGTACTAGGTAATGCTACCACTTATTTTAAATCGGGAGATACCATTCTAACAGCACCTGCTAATAGTTTATTGGGTGATTTTGTAAACACGCTCTCCCCACTAGGTGAAAAAACAAATAGTGCCATTACTTCTTTGGATAAAGTGTTGAATAATATTAATCATGTATTAGATGATAAAAACAGACAAAACCTAGC
>CALPSK010000151.1 GCA_943326215.1 Sediminibacterium ginsengisoli
GAGGGCCAAAGGTATCGTTTTTTTACAAATTTCGGCTGTATTTACCCCCTACCTGATAAAGGGTATTGGAAATCTCCCCTAAACTGCAATATTTGACCGCTTCCATTAAAATGGAGAATATATTGTCATTTTGCAGGGCTGCTTTTTGGAGCTTTTTGAGATAAGGAGCACTTAGGGATTGGTTCCTTTTTTGGAAGTTCGCTAGGTTTTTAATTTGTAGATTTTGTTCGGTGGAGGAGGATCTAAAAATGGCCTGTTGGTCGGCATTATTTTTTTGATTAGGATGTACAAAACTATTTACCCCAATAATAGGAATTTCACCTGCATGTTTTTTAGTTTCATATTGCAAACTTTCTTCCTGAATTTTTGTGCGTTGATACATTCTTTCCATGGCCCCTAAAACGCCCCCTCTATTATTTATTCTTTCAAATTCTTGCATCACTGCTTCTTCCACTAAATCGGTTAACTCGGTAATTAAAAAACTGCCTTGTTGAAAATTCTCCACCTTAGTGGTACCTAATTCTTTATTGATAATTAATTGTATGGCTAAAGCGCGTCTTACACTTTCTTCAGTAGGTGTTGTTATGGCTTCATCATAAGCATTGGTATGTAAACTATTGCACTGGTCATAAATAGCATACAGGGCTTGTAGTGTAGTTCTTATATCGTTAAAGTCTATTTCTTGTGCATGCAAACTTCTTCCACTGGTTTGTATATGGTACTTTAATTTTTGAGAACGTTCATTGGCATGGTATTTATGCTTCATTGCATTGGCCCAAATTCTTCTAGCTACTCTTCCAATGACTGCATATTCTGGATCCATACCATTACTAAAGAAAAAACTTAGGTTAGCCGTAAAATCATCAATAGCAATACCTCTATTCATAAAATATTCTACATAGGTAAATCCATTGGCTAAAGTAAAGGCCAACTGCGTAATAGGATTCGCCCCTGCTTCAGCAATATGATAACCAGAAATAGAAACACTATAAAAATGTTTGACTTTATTTTCAGCAAAATAAGCTTGCACATCGCCCATCATTTTTAATGCAAAATCGGTGGAGAAAATACAAGTGTTTTGTGCTTGGTCTTCTTTTAAAATATCGGCTTGTAAAGTTCCTCTTACATTGCTTAATACCTCCTGTGTTATTTTATTATACACTGCAGGCTCCAAAACTTGGTCTCCTGAAACACCTAATAATTGAAGGCCTAAACCATTATGCCAGTCCTTAAAATTTAATGATTTGTTTACATTGAAATATTCCGGAGGGGTGGCCCCTTTAAATAATAGCTTCATTTTCTTTCTTACAGTAGGCCATAATTTATTAGCCGTAATATATTTTTCACAGGCTTGATCAATGGCTGTATTAAAAAATTGCGCCATAAGAATAGGTGCTGGCCCATTAATAGTCATACTTACAGAAGTACTAGGACTATTTAAATCAATGCCACTATATAATTTTTTAGCATCATCAATATTTGCCACATTCACCCCTGCATTACCAATTTTACCATACACATCTAATCTTTTTTCAGGATCATGTCCATATAAAGTAACACTATCAAATGCAGTGGAAAGACGAATTGAATTTTGTCCCTTACTTAAAAAATGAAATCTTGCATTTGTTCTTTCAGGACAACCTTCCCCTGCAAACATTCTAGTAGGGTCTTCATTGTTTTGTTTCCATTTAAAAACCCCTGCTGTATATGGAAAATAACCTGGTAAGTTTTCTTTCAAATGCCAGTGTGCTATATCGCCCCAGTCTTTAAAGCTAGGCACTTGAATTTTTTGAATAATGGTTCCAGAAGCTGTTTCAAAACGAATTGGCTGCTTGGTCTTTTTCCCTTTATGATCTATCTCAATAAACGCTTCTTTATAAGATTTACTTTTTGCAGGCCAGTCTATTAATAATTGTTTTACTTCTTTGTCAATACCCTCTTCAATAAGTTGGTTAGCTTTTTGAATTTTTTTATCCTCTTTTAAACTAGGTTCTTTTAAAACTTCTTGAAAGCAATACCACTTAGAAGCAATATTTTTTTGTTCTTCTATCCATTGATTATTTTTTTGAATAGCCGTTACAATTTCTCCCAAATACTGCGTTCTTTTATTCGGTATCGTAGGAGCAGTTACTTCATTTTCATTATAGTTAGGCTCCCATGAAAGTAAATTCCATTTAATAGCATGTGTTTGAAAAACAGTCTCTGCTAATGCATTATACATGGCCTGCATGCCAGGGTCGTTGAAATGAGAAGCAATGGTTCCAAATATAGGAAGCTGCTTTTTTTCATTCTCCCATATATGATGCGAACGACGATATTGTTTTCTTACATCTCTCACGGCATCTAAACCCCCTGCTCTATCGAATTTATTAATAGCAATTAATTTTGCATAATCAATCATATTAATTTTCTCCAATTGTGTAGGTGCCCCAAATTCTGGCGTCATTACATAAATAGGAATGCTTACATAATCTATAATGGTGGCATCGTTCTGGCCCACACCTGCTGTTTCAATAAGAATGGCATCATAGCCTGCATCAATTAAAAGTGCTATCACCCCGTCCATGGAACTTGCAATGGTATTTTTATCGGACCTAGTGGCTAAAGAACGCATAAATACATTGGGATGATCTATGGCATTCATACGAATACGATCTCCAAGTAAGGCACCTCCTGTTTTTCTTTTACTTGGGTCAACAGAAACAATGGCAATTGTTTTAGTAGGATTTGCTAATAAAAAATATTGCACCAACCTGTCACAAACAGTAGACTTTCCTGCACCACCCGTTCCCGTTAGTCCAATGATGGGAATATTTTGCTTTGTTGAATGAGTAGTCGTTTTTTTAATACTCGTTTTCTGGGTACTCTTCTTTGAACTTGCATTCTTTAAACTTGTTTTCTTAGAACTACCAGTGTTCGCATCGCTATTTTGTAGTAGCGTTATGGCCCTACTTACAAAACGTGGATCAATCTTTTTTGGAACAGATAATTTGGGTAATTTTTTTGAAGGAAAATCTTTCAAAGAATAATTACAAAATTGAATGACTTGTTCAATCATTCCTTCAATGCCTAATTTCAATCCATCTTCTGGTAAATATATTTTAGAGATACCTATTTTTTCTAAATAGGCTGCTTCTTTAGGTAATATAGTTCCACCGCCACCGCCTACAATTTTAATATGTTGATAACCCGCCTCATCTAATAATTTTCTAACGTAAGTAAAAAATTCAATATGCCCTCCCTGATAAGAAGTAATGGCAATACCTTGTACATCTTCTTCAATCGCAGCCGCTACAATTTCTCTAGCAGAACGGTTATGTCCAAAATGAATAATCTCTGCTCCCTTTTCTTGGAGCACACGACGCATAATATTAATGGAAGCATCATGTCCATCAAATAAACTGGTGGAAGTAAGGATACGTATATTATTCATGGTATAAAGCTAACAAATGTTAGCAACATGACAAACAAAAACGCAAAAAACTAACTACGCTTTTTTAGCAGCTTGAACTTTAGCAGCTGCAATAAAATGCACAAATAAAGGAGCTGGATGTTCTACCGTACTTTTTAATTCTGGATGATATTGAACCCCAATAAAGAAAGGATGATTCGGTAATTCCACAATTTCCACAAGGCCTAATTCTGGATTCACCCCACTAGTGACCATTCCATTTTCTTGGAATAATTTTAAGAAGGTATTATTAAATTCATAACGATGTCTATGTCTTTCGTTAATAGTAGTGGTACCGTAAATTTTATAGGCAAGGGTATCTTTTGTAATGGTACAAGGATAAGAACCTAAACGCATGGTTCCACCCTTCATGGTAATTCTTTTTTGATCTTCCATCATATCAATTACTGGATGTTCTGTATTCGCATCCATTTCAACCGAGTGCGCACCTTTTAAATGTAAAATATTACGTGCAAATTCAATCA
>CALPSK010000152.1 GCA_943326215.1 Sediminibacterium ginsengisoli
GGTTCTTACGGTGACGTAGGAAAAGGTTCTGCCGCTTCTTTACGTGGTGCAGGTTGCCGTGTAATGGTAACTGAAATCGATCCTATCTGTGCTTTACAAGCTGCGATGGATGGTTTTGAAGTAAGAAAAATGATTGACGCCGTTAAAGAAGCAGACATAATTGTGACTGCATCTGGTTGTCGCGATTTGATCAACGAAAAACATTTTAGAGTGATGAAGGATAAAGCTATTGTTTGTAATATTGGTCACTTTGATATTGAAATTGATATGGCTTGGTTAAATAAAAACTATGGTCATACAAAAGATACTATTAAACCACAGGTTGATTTATACAATATCGATGGTAAAGATGTTATCGTTTTAGCTGAAGGCCGTTTAGTAAACTTAGGTTGTGCTACTGGTCACCCTAGCTTTGTAATGAGTAACTCTTTCTCTAACCAAACATTAGCTCAAATAGAATTATGGACTAACCATAAAAACTACGAGAACAAAGTGTATGTGTTACCTAAGCATTTAGATGAGAAAGTAGCTCGTTTACACTTAGCGAAAGTAGGTGCACAATTAGACGAATTAACTACTGAGCAAGCTGCTTATTTAGGTATACCTGTTGCAGGTCCATTTAAGTCTGATGCTTACAGATACTAATCTATAGTTGATAATATATCTAGTAACTAGTTCTATCTAGTTTCTACAATAGATTCGAAATTCCCCTAGCCGTTCCCGAGAAATCAGGAGCGGCTTTTTTATGTATTTTTTTGTACCTTTAAAGGCATCGTTTTATCCCCTTTATAAAGCGCCCTATTTCACTTATCATGAGCATTATTTAAATTAACATAAAACAATTTTGTATGAAACTGAACAAAATTTTATCTATTGCAGTAATCATTAGCGGACTTTCAACTGCTACTATTGCGCAAAACATTAGTATTATTCCTGAGCCTTACCAAATGACTACAAAGCCAGGCAATTATACTTTACCTAAAAGCATTGCTATTAATGCCCCAAGTTCAGCAAATGTAGTTTCCGATCAAATAGCTGCTAAATTGAGAACCACTACAGGACGAGTAGTTAGTTTAACAAAAAACAAATCAAGCATTGATTTACAAATTATCAATGACGCTAATTTAGGTACCGAGGGTTATACCTTAGACATTAATGAAAAAGGTATTCAAATAAAAGCCAATGCCAATGCAGGTTTATTTTTTGGCTGGCAAACAGTCATGCAATTATTACCAGCTGCAGTTTATTCCAATACTTTACAAGCCAATACAAATTGGACCTTGCCTTATGTTTCTATCCTTGATAAACCTCGTTTCGGATGGAGAGGCATGATGTTGGATGTAAGTAGACATTTTTTTAACAAAGCAGAGGTGTTAACATTTATTGATGACATGGTGCGTTATAAATACAACCGCTTTCATTGGCATTTAACCGACGACCAAGGATGGAGAATTGAAATTAAATCTCTTCCTAAATTAACAAGTGTAGGTGCTTGGAGAGCTGAGCGAAAAGGTAAGTGGATGAATACTCCCGCTCCTGGTATTAATGAACCTAAAACTTATGGTGGTTTTTATACACAAGAAGATATTAAAGAAGTAGTGGCTTATGCAAAAGCAAGATTTATTGAAGTCATTCCAGAAATAGATATCCCTGGTCATAGCTTAGCTATGAATACAGCTTATCCTTTTTTAAGTACCACACCCAATTATCCCTTCCAAGTAAATGCAGGTGAGGAATTTATGGATTGGGAAGGTTTTAATGGACATGTAGCTGCAAAAATTGATAATTCATTAGACCCTTCTAACGAAACTGTATACGAATACTTAGATAAAATTTTCGGAGAGATAGCGCCCCTATTTCCTTTTGAATACATACATATGGGTGGAGATGAAAATCCAAAAAACAATTGGGAGAAATCTTCGAATGTACAAGCGCTTATGAAAAAAGAAGGTTTGAAAGATCAAAATGAAGTGCAAAGTTATTTTGTTCGCCGAGTGCAAAAAATAATTAATAGCAAAGGAAAGAAAATGATGGGCTGGGATGAAATATTAGAAGGTGGTTTATCAGGTGATGCAGCAGTAATGAGTTGGAGAGGTATCAAAGGGGGTATTGAGGCTGCTAAGAAAGGGCATAAAGTAGTCATGTCACCTAACGACTATAACTATATCGATTTTTACCAAGGCGAAGTCACTGCAGAAGGTAAAGTATACCGTGGTTTAAGAATGAAAACCACTTATGGTTTTGAACCCATTCCGGAAGGCATTGATCCTAATTTAATTTTAGGCAATCAAGCGAATCAATGGACAGAGCAAATATTTGACATAAGATATGCTCAGTACATGACTTGGCCAAGAAGTATGGCAGTTGCAGAAACTAGTTGGTCACCTAAAGAAAAGAAGAACTGGAATAGTTTTAGTAAGAAAGTTGAGAGGCAATTTGAAAAACTAGATGCAGCTAATGTGAGATATGCTATAAGTATCTATGATCCTATTGTAACAACTGAATTAAATACAAAAGGTGAATTATTTGGAATTATGGAAGGCGAAGTGGAAGGATTAGATATCTACTATACCATTAACGATCAAATGCCCGATAATTATAGCGAAAAATACACGGCTCCTTTTTTAATTCCAGATGATGTTTTGTCTTTAAGAGTGATAAGCTATAGAAATGGCAAGCAAATTGGTAAATATTTAAATATTCCTATTGAATCTTTAAGAAAAAGAGCAGTTAAGGTATTGTAATGAAATAACAATACCATGACTTCTGCTTTTCGAAAAATATTTTCTTTACTATTTTTACTGTGCTTGCATATTTCAATATATGCACAAATAAGAAATATTGAAAAAAATATTGCCTTATCCAAGGATAGCAGCTTACTACAAACTATTATTAAGCAATTCAAGGGCAAGCCCAACCCTTTTATTGATTCTACTTTTATTAATCTCAATAAATATGCACAACAAGTAGCGAAGTACGAAGGAAAAAGAATTAGAAGCATTCAAATAGAACAAAAACATTTCGGGGCTAGTATTGTCAACCCAGCTAATCTAAAAAAAGATGTCCTATCTAAATTTGTAGATAAGCTTCATAATAAGACCAATGAAAACACAATTAGAAAGAATTTATTTATTCATGAGCAAGAAATTCTAGACCCCTTAGTCATTGCCTATAATGAAAAATGGTTGAGAGATATACCCTATATACAAGACGCCCGTATACTCGCCTCTCTTTCTTCAGTGGACACCAATGAGGTAGACTTATACATTATCACAAAAGATATCTTCCCTTTTGGAGGTAGCTTTAATATTAGAAATGCCAATTCTTATACAGCAACCTTAAGTACAGAGAATGTAAACGACGGAGGTAATGCCTTTACCTTAAGTCACAACTTCGATAAAAACAGATCCATCAATGCAGGTTGGGGCTTTGATTATACCAATAGAAATTTAAAAGGCAGTTTTACAGATATTACAATAGGTGCAAAATCCTTTGCCCCCAATGAAGCTAATGGAGATTTATCTGAGTCTACTGTTTACTTAAGAGGCAATCGACCCTTACTTACCCCCAATAGTAAATGGACCTGGGGTTTTGAATGGAATAATGCTCATAATGAAAATGTTTTTTCCAATAAATGGTCCGACTCCTTATTCAATAGCTACTATAATTATGACTTGAAACATTTTGATGCATGGATAGGTTATCAGCTTTTTAGCAACCAAATTTCATTGGCCGCCAATAATGTGCATTATTTTGTTCAATTGCGTTTTTTAGAAAATATCTTTAAACAAAGGCCCACAGATTATTTAGCACAAATAGATAAAAACTATCAAAACATTGAAGCCTCCCTAGCTTCTTTTACTTTATTTAAACAACAAATTATAAGGACCCAGTATTTATATGGCTTTGGCAGAAACGAGGATTTACCTAC
>CALPSK010000153.1 GCA_943326215.1 Sediminibacterium ginsengisoli
ACAGAAAGACGTTTAGTGTAAAGCTGTCCAAGGATGGACAAACCATGACCATTAAATCCGTTGTATATTTCATGACGGGCACTCCTTACAAGGTCAATGTTCAACAACAAGCATATACCGATGTGACTGAGGTTTGGAACTTGAGCAAAGATGGGAAGTCTATTGCTATTTTGGCCAAAGCAAAATCAAACATTTGGGAGGAAGAGCGTTCTTGGAAGACTGTATTCGATAAAATCAATTGATTTTTAATTCCTTGTTAGTCAAGGAATGACCCCTGACCGCATTTTAAATAGGTACATTCCATGTAAGATTTAAAAGTGCAACCATAAAGCGATGATTGAGCTTACTATCATGCGGAAATGGCCAGTATAAAATGCGTCAGCGTCAGCCATTATTTTGCCTCCATATTTTTTAAGGAGAAAAATTCAATCCCTAACCAAATGACGGAAGTTGTCATGCTGATTGCTCCAATCAACACTAAAATGGGTGGGAGCCCAAAATAAACTTCTGATAAAATTCCTAAAGGCATTAAAAGTCCGCCAAGTGCCAGCCAAGAAATTTTATCCGACTGGTTCAAGCGATTGGAGAATTGTATTAATAAAAAACCCATGATGACGTTTAGAACAGCAAATAAATTCCCGTGTACGTGAGCAAGTCGCGATTCAAAATGTTTTCCTAGGCTATATGAATTAACCCAATCCAATTTATTAGGAGCAAAGTCTCTTAAATAGATTAATAAGAAACCATACATCATAAATAATCCCATCGTTAAAAATCCAATAGCAATATTTTTCTTGCCTTCCATGTTGATTTTGTTTTGTGAATGAGCAAGCTACCTTTTAATACAATCGTAACTTCTGATATTCATCAGTTTTGCGCTTATTTGTATTGAAGCAATTTGAGAATAGATGCAAAACAATACAATGATCGAGTATGTGACTATTAGGAAATAAAAGGGTTAGAATACAGAAAGGTTACCAAGTTTTTGGGGTCTTGGTTGCGCAGACAAGGCGCTTAATTAGTCTTAAAATTTAATTAATACTCAGATATGTTTGGCTAAACTATATTTCTATTGTAATATTACACCTACTTACAAATAAAGAATACAGTTAAAAATGCATCATAGCAAAGGCATGAAACTAATGAAAAAAGTCAATGTACGTTTTATTGTCTTGCTCATTTTTATAAGCTTATTTCAGCATTTTTCTTTTGCGCCTTTACAATCTACACTCGGACTTTCAAAATCAATTTCAGGTACTACTCAAAATACCCATTTTGAAAAAACTTCTGTAAAGCATTATCAAAGTCAAACTGACCTATTTGTAGAATTTGAAGAAGATGAACTTCAAAACGAACACGTCTATTTAAAAGCGTCACTCTCCAGTAATTGGAATTTCAATTCAATTCATTACTCCGTATTAACGAATACCCTTTATTTAAGCTTAGCTTTTGCTAATCTTAGCAAAGTTGAAATGCCCTTCTTTGTGCTCTACCATTCCTGGAAGAGCGACTTATCTTAAGTTCATTTTTTCTAACGCATTAATTGTTGCGTAATAACATATAAGCAATCTCTTGTTTGTGTGTTTCTTCTATTGTATTTACATCACCATTCAAATAAAATAAATGAAAGGGTTCCCACTCGTTGCTATAGCAGCAACCATCCTACTTTTTACTTCCTGTGCAGAACATGAAGCTGAAAAAGAAAAAGAAACGACATTTACTGTTACTAGCCCAATACAGATAGATACCACTATTTATAAAGAATATGTTGCTCAAATTCATTCTGCAAAGCATATAGAACTTAGGTCTCAAGAGAAAGGATATCTACAAAAGATATTTGTAGACGAAGGGCAAATGGTAAAAAAGGGGCAAATAATGTTTAAGCTTATGCCAGCCATATACGAGGCTGAGGTTGGAAAAGCAAAAGCAGAGCAAAAATTTGCAGAGATTGAATATAAAAACACCAAGAAACTAGCAGATGAAAACGTCGTTTCTGCTAATGAATTGGAACTAGCTAAGGCGAAGTTAGAAAAAGCGAACGCAGAATTACAAATCGCACAAGCGCATCTTGGGTTCACTGAAATTCGTGCTCCTTTTGATGGCATTATGGACAAATTCCATACGTTACTTGGAAGCTTAGTAGATGAAGGCGAACAACTTACAAGCCTTTCAGATAATCGTAAAATGTGGGTTTACTTCAACGTAGCAGAATCTGAGTATTTGGATTATATCCAAAAAGTGCAATCCAAAAACAAGCAAAAAGTATTATTACAAATGGCCAATAAAGAAATTTTTGAAACGATTGGTTATGTGGAAACCATCGAGGCAGATTTCAATAACGAAACGGGCAATATTGCATTTAGAGCAACCTTCCAAAATCCCAAAGGAATCCTTCGTCATGGGGAAACAGGTAATATCATGATGCCTATTAAATTAAAAAATGCCATCCTCATTCCACAAAAATCTACGTTTGATGTACTTGATAAGAAGTATGTGTATTTAGTGGATGCAAATGGCGTCATTACATCTAATGAGATTACTATCGCGCAAGAAATTCCACACTTTTATGTTCTTGCCTCTGGACTAAAGCCAACTGATAAAATTCTTTTAGAAGGATTAGGCAAGGTAAAAAATAACGAAAAAATTAAGTTCAAAGTCGTTTCATTGAAAAAAGAATTGGCTGAAATCAAAAATATTCACGCCGAATAATGGCACGATAAAATAAACAATCATGTTTAAAAATTTCATAAAACGACCCGTACTAGCCATTGCGTTATCATTGGCAATTGTATTTTTGGGTTTCATTGCAATCACAAAATCTCCGATTGCACAATTTCCGGAGATTGCTCCACCAAGGGTAAACATCTTTATAGAATTCCCTGGTTCCAATGCAGACGTATTGGTGAAATCTACTCTAACCATTTTGGAGCGCGCCATCAATGGTGTACAGGGAATGCAGTATATGCTTTCTGATGCTACAAGTGCGAGTGAAGCAAGTATCGAGATCATTTTTGAGCCAGGTACAGATCCAACACTTGCGGCTGTAAGGGTTAAATCGAGAGTAGACCAGGTGATGACCAATCTTCCTCCACTTGTTCAACGCGAAGGAGTGATTATCTCTCCAATGCAACCCAGTATGTTAATGTACTTAAACTTGTATAGCAAAGACAATAAAGTGGATGAAAAGTTTCTTTTCAACTATGCGAATACCTTTATTCTTCCGGAATTACAACGTATTAGAGGGATGGGGCTAGCGCAGGCGATTGGTAGCAGATCTTTTGCCATTCGTGTCTGGTTGAATCCAGAACGCATGAGGGCTTACAATATATCATCGAAAGAGGTATTAAAATCAATAGATGAGCAGAGTGTACTAGCTCGTCCAGGTCGTGTAGGGCTCAGTTCGGGTAAAACAGCACAATCTCAGGAATACGTATTTACTTATAAAGGGTGGTACAATACGCCAGAACAATACAACGATATTATTTTGAGAGCGAATGCGGATGGTGAGATTTTGAAACTTAAAGATGTTGCTAAAGTTGAAGTAGGTTCTGAATTCGTTGACATCTACTCAAATAAAGACGGACATCCTTCTGCTTCGTTGGTCTTAAAGCAAAATCCAGGTAGTAATGCAAGGATTGTGATTGACGATGTTAAAACAAAATTGGCCGAATTGAAAAAAGATTTTCCTCCGGGAATTGACTATGAAATAAACTATGACGTATCTAAATTTGTAGATGCCTCGATCGAAAAAGTATTGCACACTTTATTAGAAGCATTTTTACTCGTGGCATTTGTTGTATTTATCTTTTTGGGGGACTGGCGCTCTACTGTTATTCCTATACTTGCGGTACCCGTTTCGTTGATTGGTGCATTTGTATTCATGAATGCTTTTGGTATTAGCATTAACCTCGTCAC
>CALPSK010000154.1 GCA_943326215.1 Sediminibacterium ginsengisoli
AAGAGTGCTAAGGCCATTCAGGCATTTAACGAACATGTCCTATCAGATGAAAATACCGAACAAGTGATGTTAACATTAAGAGATGGCTTAACTTTGATTAGAAAAAAATAATAGCATGAAAATAAGCAAACTTGCTTTTCTCTTCTTTTTTACAATCCCCCTAAATTCCTTAGCACAGAAAACCGCTACCTTAATATACATTGACCAGTACAAAGATATTGCCATTAGCGAAATGAAGCGTACAGGCATACCCGCCTCTATTACCTTAGCACAGGGCATTATTGAATCTAATAGCGGCGAAAGTAATTTAGCATTAAATTTTAAAAATCATTTTGGGATTAAATGTAAAAGTGATTGGAAAGGCGAAACTACTTACCAGGATGATGATACTAAGCAAGAATGTTTTAGAGCCTACCCGAATTCAAATGCCTCTTATATTGACCATTCAAATTTTTTGAAAACCAGACCTAATTACGCCCCATTATTTGAACTCGACCCGGTGGACGACTCTGCTTGGGCTTATGGACTTAAAAAAGCAGGCTACGCTACCGCTTCAGATTATCCTAAAAAGCTACTTAAAGTCATTAACGATTTTGAACTTTCTCAATATAATTTTCCAGAACTTGCTTTTTATGACGATGACGATACCCCTACTCAAAAACTAGATACAAGTAAAAAAATAGAACTGAGTAAACCAATAGCCCCTATTGTAATTGCAGATTCCGTTAAAACCAACTTAATTAAAATAGATTCTGTTAAAATAATAGAAGATACCATTGTACAGAAAGATACTACTCCCCTTAGTTCAAAATACATTGACACCATTCAGCTTTCAAATGTAAAGGGAATAAGCAGTTCAGATACTATAAATATTACTGCACCTAAAGCTATGAATGGTATTGGTAGCATAGCTATTGAGCAAGTAAAAGATAGTGCACTAAAAATAAATACTGTCCTTGCAATAGATACTGCTAATCATAAAAAAGAGAGCGACATTAAAGAAGCAAATATTATTGACACAAGTAAACTAATTACCAATACGCAAAACAGTGCTGCAAAATTTGAATACCCTAAAGGAAAATTTAAGGCTAACCAATTACTTGCCATTTGGGCTCAAGCAGGAAGCTCTTTTTTAGATATAGCCAATACCTATAAAATAGCCTTATACAAACTTTACGACTACAACGATTTAGAAGAAACCGACTTGCTTGCTAAAGATCAAATTTTATATTTAGTACCTAAAAGAAAAGAAGTAAGCAAGAAAGTGCATTTGGTAGCAGCGGGAGAAACTTTATATGATATAAGTCAAAATGAAGGCATTCAATTAAATTACTTGGAAGCTTATAATGCTGGAGTGACAGACAAAAATTTACAAGTGGGGTCTACCCTAGTTTTATTTAAAACCAATGAAGCACCAAAAATTAGTGCTGCTCCCATAAAAAGTTTAAATACCCCTAATTTTCTAAAGCGTAAAAAAAAAATAATTAAATATGAATAGCATTAAAGTATTAGATAAAGAATTTATTCCCTATTTAAGTGAAAAAGAAATTCAAGAAAAACTTACTGAGCTTGCGCATCAGTTAAATAAGGACTATGCAGGTAAAAGACCTATATTTTTATCCATATTAAATGGCTCCTTTTTATTCACTGCCGATTTGTTTAAGCAAATTACTATTGAAGCTGAGGTTTGCTTTATTAAACTAGCCTCTTATAAAGGCATGTCTTCTTCAGGCAATGTGATTACTGCCATTGGACTCGAAGCCAATGTAAGTGGAAGAGATATTATTATCTTAGAAGATATTATTGATACAGGCAAAACCTTACACCACTATTTACCTCAACTACTTTCAAGTAGCCCTGCCTCTGTTAAAATAGCAGTATTATTAAATAAAAAAGAGGCTTTACAATTTCCTGTACAAGTAGACTATACTTGCTTTGAGATACCCAATAAATTTGTAGTAGGCTATGGCCTTGACTATGATGGACTAGGTAGAAACTCCAAAGATATCTACCAATTAAAATAAATTATTTAGTGGGCTTTGGCTGGAAATTAGGGCTTTGTTGCATCTTCTCTAAAATAGCTTTTTCCTCTGCACTCACATGTTGTGGTGTCCAAACATGCACATTAATGAGTTGATCTCCTTTTGCATAGCCTTGTACTTCTGGGAAACCCTTGCCTTTTAATCTGAATACTTTTCCACTTTGCGTACCTGGTGGAATTTTAATTTTGGCTCTTGCATCAATGGTAGGCACTTCCACACTTGTTCCAAATACCGCTTCTGGTATAGTAATATATAAATCAAATGAAACATTTAAACCATCTCTATGTAAGCTCTCATGCGCTTCTTCTTCAATCATGATAATTAAATCACCTGCGCTTCCACCTCTTTCTCCTGCATTCCCTTTTCCAGACATACTTAATTGCATTCCATCTTGCACACCTCCTGGAATATCTATAGAAATAGTTTCTTCTCCATATACACGACCCTCTCCTTTACAAGGAGCACATTTAGCAGTCACCGTATTGCCTTCTCCATTACATGTAGGACAAGTATTCACTGTTTGCATTTGTCCTAAAAAAGTATTGGTCACTCTTTTTACTTGACCCGATCCATTACAAGTACCACAGGTTTGAACACTGTTTTTATCTTTTGCACCATTGCCTCCGCAAGTAGTACATAAAACATGTTTTTTTACTTTTACTTGCTTATTCGCACCATTCGCAATCTCTTCAAAGTTCATCTTAAGTTTAATTCTTAAGTTGCTTCCTCTTTGGCCTCTTGATCTTGAAGACCTGGAACGACTTCCACCACCTCCAAAAAATCCACCAAACATATCTTCTCCAAATACATCACCGAATTGACTAAATATATCATTCATGTCCATTCCACCACCACTAAATCCTCCACCGCCGCCAGCACCTGGACTAAATGCAGAATGTCCAAATCGATCATACTTTGCTTTCTTATCTGTATCACTCAACACCTCGTAAGCAGAAGCCGCTTCTTTGAATTTTTCTTCTGCTGCTTTATCACCCGGATTTCTATCTGGGTGAAATTGCATAGCAACCTTACGATATGCTTTTTTAATTTCATCCGTTGATGCAGATTTCGTGACACCTAATACTTCGTAATAATCTCTTTTTGACATACTCAATTTTTATTTACCTACCACTACTTTTGCAAAGCGGATAATTTTATCATTTAAGAAATAACCTTTTGTAATTTCATCCACTACCTTACCTTTTTGTTTGTTATCGGTTACAGGTATTTCTGTAATGGCTTCATGTAACTCTACATTAAAATCTTTGTGTAAGCTTTCCATGGGAGTGACTCCTTTAGATTGTAAAGTAGATCTCACTTTATTAAACACTAATTGAATGCCTTCTTTTTGTAGGGAAATATCATCTGCGCTATTCAATTGCTTTTCTGCTCTATCACAATCGTCCATGACTTCTAACATGGAAACAATCACGTCTTTTCCAGCTGTTTGAATTAAGTCCAATCTTTCTTTAGCAGTCCTTCTTCTGAAGTTTTCAAATTCTGCCATTAAACGCAGGTATTTATCCTTTTGATCGGCTAAATCGGCCTTTAGTTGGTCTAATTCACTAAGAGGAGCCTCTTCGACTTCAGGAGCAGTTTCTGGGCTATTTTCGGCCTCATTTTGAGCAGGAATGGCTTGATCCGTGTTCTCCATTTCTTTATCTTCCATAGTTTTCATATTGTTACAAATATCTCCCAAAAATATTGCCAAATCAAGAAATAGAGCAAAATTGACAGAAATAGACCTAAAATAGGCACAAGTTGTCACTCATTTGGGCGCTATATTTGTGCCATGACAAAGGTGTATTTAAACAAGAAAATTAACCCCAGAATTGC
>CALPSK010000155.1 GCA_943326215.1 Sediminibacterium ginsengisoli
GATGGTCCTGTATTTCCTACGCCCACCATTGGTATGGTAGGTATTGTAGAAGATATGAAAAACAGAATGACTTTAGATTTTAAAAATAATGGAGATACGATTGTTTTATTAGGCAAACAAAGAAACGATATCGGCTCATCTGAATATTTAAATAAATTAAAAGGTGTTGCACATTCTCCAGCACCACATTTTGATTTAGAAGAAGAATTTACTTTACAACAATTAGTGAGTTCTTTAATTAAAGACCATACAATTTTAAGTGCACATGATATTAGTGAGGGTGGATTAATTATTACATTATTAGAATCGGCTTTCTTTAACAATAAAGGTTTTGAAGTTAATTCAAATGCAAGTAGTTTAAGAAAAGATGCTTACTGGATGGGAGAGGCACAATCTAGAGTGGTGGTTTCATGTACAAGTTCGCAGTTAACAAGTATTGAAGCGGCTGCTAAAAAATTAAATATTGACTTTACTGTTTTAGGTAAAGTAACAGAAGGTAGTATAACTGTGGATGGAGAAAATTGGGGTAGCATTGCTAGCTGGAAAAACAGTTATGATACTGCCATTGAAAATAAATTAGCTTCAAAATAAATGACCAAGCAACCTACTATAGTCATAACGGGTACTGCAGGCTTTATTGGCTCTGTGATGGTTCAGTATTTAAATGAAAAAGGGTTTACTAATTTATTATTGGTGGATGATTTTGGTGTGGAAGAGAAAAGAAAAAACTGGGAGCAAAAAACATATACAAAGGTTATAGAGCGTCAGGCTTTTTTAGATCAATTAATAAATGATGAGCATGAGATTGATATCATTATTCATTTAGGCGCCAGAACCGATACCACTGAATTTAATTATGCTATTCATGAGGAGTTGAATCTAGAATATTCAAAATCGCTTTGGCTATATGCGACTTCAAAACAAATTCCACTTATTTATGCATCTTCTGCTGCCACTTATGGTAGTGGTGAACAAGGCTATGACGATAGCCATACTATATTAGATAAATTAGTGCCACTGAATCCCTATGGTGTAAGTAAGAATGAATTTGATAAATGGGCCGTTGCACAAACTGAACATCCGCCATTATGGACGGGCTTGAAATTCTTTAATGTCTATGGTCCGAATGAAGGGCATAAAGCTAGAATGGCCAGTGTGATTTTTCATGCATTCAATCAAATCAAAGAAACCGGTTTGGTTAAATTATTTAAAAGCCATCGCCCTGATTTTAAAGACGGAGAACAACTAAGAGACTTTATATATGTGAAAGACTTAGTGAATGTGATAGGATGGATGATGCATGAAATGTTTGCTTCTAATTGGACTTCAGTTAAGAATGGTTTATACAATTTAGGCACCGGAAAAGCAAGAAGCTTTTATGATTTAGCTGCCAATACTTTTATAGCACAAGGCCTTAAACCTAATATTGAATTCATTGATATGCCTTTAGATATTAGAGATAAATATCAATATTTTACTGAAGCGAATATGAATAAGCTTCGCAGTGCTGGTTATGACAAACCTTTCTCAACGCTTGAAGAAGGTGTTACTGACTATGTTAAAAATTATTTACTTCCCTCAAAGGGTTATTAATTTTTCAATTCTTTAGATTCGATCTAATAGTTTATTAAACTATTTCTAGTAATTCATTTGAATTAAAAACCTATTTCTCGACTCGCTCTGCGCAATGCTCGAAAGCTCGTCTCGAAATAGTTGTTAATTCAAATGATGCTAGTTTCAATAATAAGAGGCTTGAAGACCAGCTTTCAGAAGATTTTAAAGGATATGTAATATAAAAAAATATATTACAATGAAGCTAAATAAATAATTTCCAAAAGCCGTACTTTGGCTTCCTGCCAGGGAGGCGTTGAAATTATTTATTTAGTTATTTCATTGTAAGAATAAGTAAAATATCCAAAAGCCGTACTTTGGCTGCCTGCCAGGGAGGCGTTGAAAATTATTTAGTTTACTTTACAAACAAGCTAGTGTGCTTTAAAAAATGCAATCGCTTTTGCATAAGAGTCTTCTTTAGCAGCTGCATTATAACTTGGATTGCTTGGATTCGCAAAACCATGACCTGCTTGATATCTATTCACAGATAAATTCTTACCCGCTTCTTTCATATTTTTTTCAAAATCATTCACCATGGTGGGAGAAGGGCTTTGATCTAAGTTTCCAAAAAATCCAATGATATCACATTGAATAGATTTCAATTTATCCATATTGGTTTCTGGTCTACCATAATACATTACGGAACCTTTTGCTTGTGGTCCAGCAAGTATAGCGGTTTGTAAACTCCACATACCGCCAAAGCACCAACCCACACTATAAATAGAGGCTTTAGATCCTGCGAATTTAATAGCTCCTTGCATAATGGCAGTCATTCTTCCCATATCCGCACCGCGCATTAATTTCATGGCGCTGTCAGGTGTAGCAGCTACTTTACCATCATACATATCTACAGCAATTACATTTACGTCCCCTAAGTCTGTATAATATTTATCTGCTTCCATTTTTATATTCTCATTCAGTCCCCACCATTCTTGTATTACAATTAAATACTTATTACTTTTCTTTTTAGCGGCAATAAAATAAGCATTGGCTGGCTTACCATCAGCTGCATCAAAAGACATCATTTTTCCCAATAGATTTTCTGGATTCACCACCATTGGTGATGGGTGCATGCCAGCAAAAGCCGGGGTACCTGCCTCTAATTGATAGGCTTGTTGTGTTTCCATATTCAAGCACTCAATTACTTCCGCTTTTTCTAAGGTAGGGTGCTGGGTTTTGGTCCAATTCCAGCTAATTAAACTTGCTGTCAATAGGACGCTAAAAAGGACATAAATGGCTTTTTTCATTGATTTTTATTTATTTTAATTGAAGATGTTCACTTTTATATAACAGTTATAAACATTTTTTGTTGAGCCCTAGCTATGATTTTGTTGCCCCCCTTTTTTGGCGTAGTTTTGTACGACCTCTTAGAATTTTTCCACTTAAAGATAGGTCCAAAAAAGTAAATTAACCATTTTGAAACTGGTTTCTACGCAATAGCATATTCCTATTGGGTAAATCCTATTTTCAAAATATGACTAATAATTGTATGGCAAAGTATGTATTTGTAACGGGCGGTGTAACGAGTAGTTTAGGTAAGGGCATTATTGCCGCTTCTTTGGCAAAATTATTGCAAGCAAGAGGCTTCACTACCACGATACAAAAATTTGATCCCTATATTAATGTGGATCCAGGTACTTTGAACCCCTATGAGCATGGAGAGTGTTATGTAACAGAGGATGGTGCAGAAACCGATTTAGATTTAGGACACTACGAGCGTTTTTTAAGTACGCCTACTTCACAAGCCAATAATGTAACTACTGGAAGAATTTATCAAACAGTTATTAATAAAGAAAGAGCAGGAGAATTTTTAGGTAAAACAGTGCAGGTAGTACCGCATATTACCGATGAAATTAAGCGTCGTATGTTGTTGTTAGGACAAGATGGAAAGTTTGATATTGTGATTACTGAAATTGGTGGAACAGTGGGTGATATTGAGAGTACTCCTTTTATTGAAACCGTGCGTCAAATTCAATGGGAATTACCTGAAGAAGATGTGATGGTGGTGCATTTAACCTTAATTCCTTATTTAAGTGCTGCAAAAGAATTAAAAACAAAACCTACTCAACATAGTGTAAGAATGTTAAGTGAGACAGGGGTTCATCCCGATGTGATTGTTTGTAGAACAGAACATCCTTTAAATGATGATATCAAAAGAAAAATTGCTTTATTCTGTAATGTAAAAGCAGGTAATGTGATTGAATCTTTAGATGCAAGTACTATTTACGAAGTGCCTTTGTTAATGCAAAA
>CALPSK010000156.1 GCA_943326215.1 Sediminibacterium ginsengisoli
ACTTGAATTGGCGGTGAAGATAGCATTTAAAAAGGACAAAAATGTTTAGGCTTAAAATGGGGCAAATTCAGGCAAATTTTTGTAGGTTTGCGCAATTTATATTTTTGTACGCTATGCCAAAAGACAATACCTTAAAAACGATACTCATTGTAGGTTCTGGGCCCATTATTATTGGTCAAGCCTGCGAATTTGATTACTCTGGATCACAAGCAGCCCGCTCTTTAAGAGAGGAAGGCATTAAGGTGATCCTTATTAATAGTAATCCGGCGACAATCATGACCGATCCTATGATGGCCGATAAAGTTTATTTATTGCCATTGACTATTGAGAGTATTGAACAAATTTTACAAGAGAATCAAATTGATGCCGTGCTTCCCACCATGGGCGGACAAACTGCATTAAACTTATGTAAAGAAGCAGATGAAATTGGTTTATGGAAACAATACAATTGTAGAATGATTGGCGTGGATGTAGCGGCCATTGATTTAGCAGAAGATAGAGAGCAGTTCAGACAATTGATGGTTAAAATTGGTATTGCAGTGGCACCTAGTAGAGTTGCCAATAGTTTTTTAGAAGGAAAAGAATTTGCACAAGTAATAGGTTTCCCATTAGTAATACGTCCTTCATTTACACTAGGTGGAACCGGTGGAGGATTTGTACATGATGCTTCTGAATTAGATGCGGCATTAGAGAAAGGTTTGAAAGCCTCTCCTATTCACGAAGTATTAGTAGAAAAAGCAGTTTTAGGTTGGAAAGAATATGAATTAGAATTATTAAGAGACCAAGCAGATAATGTAGTTATTATATGTACTGTAGAAAACTTGGATCCAATGGGTGTGCATACAGGAGATTCTATCACCGTAGCGCCTGCCATGACTTTGAGCGATACTTCTTTCCAAGACATGCGCAACAAGGCCATGCTCATGATGCGTAGTTTAGGAAATTTTGCAGGAGGATGTAATGTGCAGTTTGCACAAAACCCAGTAACAGAAGAATTGATAGCGGTGGAAATTAATCCAAGGGTATCACGCTCATCTGCACTAGCTTCTAAAGCCACTGGTTATCCTATTGCAAAAATTGCAGCCAAACTTGCTATTGGTTATAGATTAGATGAATTAAAAAATCAAATCACACAAACTACTTCTGCTTACTTTGAACCCGCATTAGATTATGTGATTGTAAAAGTACCAAGATGGAATTTTGATAAGTTCAAAGGCGCCAACGATACTTTAGGATTACAAATGAAAAGTGTGGGAGAAGTAATGGCCATTGGAAGAAGCTTTACCGAAGCCATTCAAAAAGCTTGTCAATCTTTAGAGAATGAAGCCATTGGTTTAGGCTATTATGGAAAGAGCTTAATGAAGAATGAAGAATTGATGGAATATATAAAAGTTCCAAAATGGGATCGCATATTTAGAATTAAAGATGCGCTTATGCAAGGGTCTACAGTGCGCTCTATTGCAGCAGCCACAGGCATTGACAACTGGTTTTTATACCAAATAAGAATTATCTGCAATGTTGAAAAAGAATTAATGAAGCATTCTCTTGAAACGATTACCATAGAATTAATGAAAGAAGCCAAGCAACATGGTTTTAGCGATATGCAAATTGCAAAATTATTAACGGGCAATACCAACGATGATGCAGTCTATGATAAAAGAAAGGCTTGGGGTATTACAAGAGTATACAAAATGGTAGATACTTGTAGCGCCGAGTTTGAAGCGAAGACGCCGTATTTTTATTCCACTTTTGAAAATTAATTCAACCCACCGAATTCAATACAACTAACTAAAGAAAACTAAACACTATGAACGTAAAAGATATCGTAGCCTTAAATGAAAAAGAAACCAGAGCTGGATTTGGTGAAGGCATACATGAGCTAGCTAAAGAAAATAGTGAAGTAGTAGTATTAACTGCAGACTTAGCAGGTTCTTTTAAATTAGGACCCTTTATTAAAGAATTTCCAGATCGTTTTATAGAAGTAGGTATTGCAGAAGCTAATATGATTAGTATGGCAGCAGGCTTAACCATTGGAGGTAAAATTCCTTACACCACTACCTTCGCGAACTTTAGTACAGGAAGAGTGTATGATCAAATTAGACAAAGTGTTGCTTACTCCGATAAGAATGTAAAAATTTGTGCATCGCATGCAGGTTTAACCTTAGGAGAAGATGGTGCCACGCATCAAATTTTAGAAGATATAGGACTGATGAAAATGTTACCAGGTATGACTGTTGTGGTGCCATGTGATTTTAACCAAACCAAGGCTGCCACCAAGGCGATTGCTAACTATCATGGCCCGGTGTACTTACGTTTTGGAAGACCGAAGTGGCCTAATTTTACCAAGGAAGATGGATCTGATTTTGTGATTGGTAAAGCGCAAAAATTAAGCAATGGTAAAGACATTACTTTATTTGCTTGTGGTCACTTAGTATGGAAGGCTATTGAAGCAGGAAAAATTTTAGAAGCGACAGGAGTAAGTGTGGAGGTAATTAATATACATACTATTAAGCCTTTAGATGTTGCAGCTATTGTAGAAAGTATTTCAAAAACAGGATGCGCAGTCACTTGCGAAGAGCATAATATTATTGGTGGCATGGGCGATTGTATTGCACAAGTGGCAGCTACACATTGTCCTATACCTATTGAATATGTAGGAACGAAAGATACATTTGGAGAAAGCGGTACACCGAATCAATTATTAGCGAAGTACGGATTAGATACACCGAATATTGTAGAAGCAGCGAAGAAAGTTTTAGCACGAAAAAAATAATACCTCAAACTTGAGGTTTCAATTTGATACCTCAAGTTATATAGGTTTCTAAAAATAAAAAGTCCCTTCGAATATTCGGAGGGACTTTTTTTATAGTATCAATTAAGTGATATTATTTCTTCAAACTTGAGGTCACAATTTGTGACCTCAAGTTTTATAGGTTCTCTATGGCGCTAACCTTACTTTCGTCCATTGATGGTTTTCAAAACTATAACGAATACGGTCGTGCAAGCGCGAACTGCGGCCTTGCCAAAATTCAACCTGCGTTGGATGTACTATATAACCACCCCAATGTGGAGGCAAGGGCACAATACCTTCTTTATATTTATCTGTATTGTCAGCAAAACTTTTTTCAAGAAATGCTCTATTCGGAATGACTTGACTTTGTGGTGAAGACCAAGCCCCTACTTGACTTCCCAAGGGGCGTGAATGAAAATATTCAGCAGATTCTTCTGCACTTATTTTTTTAATAGTACCTGTAATGCGCACTTGACGCTCTAATTCTTTCCAGAAAAAATTCATGGCCACATTAGGGTTAGCAGTTATCTCTTTGCCTTTATCGCTATCGTAGTTGGTGAAGAAAATAAAACCTTCAGGGGTGTAGCCTTTGAGAAGTACTACGCGCGACGCAGGAGCGCGGTTAGCATCAACAGTGGAAAGTACAAAGGCATTCACTTCATCGATATTACTAGTAGTCGCATCTTCCCACCAATGTGTGAACTGATCCATGGGATGCGCAGCACTAGCTGCTTCATCTAAGGAAGCCATTTGATAATCGCGGCGAATAGAAGCAATATCTTTTTGCATACATTAATTATTTAGTAGCGTACAATATATTTATGACCGACAATAATAAAAGCATACCCACGAGTTGATGCAATTGCGCCAACCACTCAAAGCCGCCCCATACACCCGGAATGATATGTACACTGGATAACACTGTAAAAATACCTAAAAGAACTTGTATGAACACCAATATCGCAGGGGCAATTCTAGCACGCACCCAAAATGGATTGCCTTGCAATTTTAATAAACGCAGGCTCCAAACTATAATTAG
>CALPSK010000157.1 GCA_943326215.1 Sediminibacterium ginsengisoli
ACGAATTTCTTCTCTTAAAGAATCTTTCATCACATCTTCATCTGTTTCATCTCCTCCTTTTAATAAATCTCCCATGGCCACATCTTCTGCTTCATGTACGGGTGCATCTAAAGAAGTATGACGGGTATTAGACTGGAAAATATTGTTAATCTCTGTCTCAGACATTTCTAAGATGCCTGCTAACTCCTCAGTAGATGGCTCACGCTCATGCTCTTGCTCGAAAGCCATATAGGCCTTGTTGGCTTTATTATAAGTGCCAATTTTGTTCTGTGGTAAACGAACCAAACGACCTTGCTCCGCTAAAGCTTGCAAAATAGATTGACGAATCCACCAAACCGCATAAGATATAAACTTAAAACCCTTGGTTTCATCAAAACGTTGTGCTGCTTTAATTAAACCTAGGTTTCCTTCGTTGATTAAATCAGACAAAGACAAACCTTGGTGTTGGTATTGTTTCGCTACCGATACCACGAAACGTAAGTTGGCTTGCACCAATTTATCCAATGCACGCTGATCGCCCATTTTAATACGTTGGGCTAAAGTGGTTTCCTCTTCAGGATTGATCATTGAAATCTTAGAAATCTCTTGTAAGTACTTTTCAACCGCTTGAGAATCTCTATTTGTAATCTGTGTAGCAATTTTAAGCTGCCTCATGCAAAGAATTTATTTAATTGTATAACGTTGAAATGTCTAAAAAAGTTGTGCTGCACAAAAGTTAATATAAGGAAAAATTAACCAATGTCAGTCGGCAAAGGTACAATTTTGAAATTAATTAGACAAATATTGATTACAAAGCATTTATGCACATTTTTTAGGCCAAAATGGGGTCAATTCGTCAAAATTTATGCGGGATAATCACCCCTCGAGATTTATCTTCGCTGCATGATTGATTTTAGGTCCGATACCGTAACCCTTCCTACCCCGGGAATGTTAGCCTATATGCAGGCTGCCCCTCTGGGTGATGATGTATTTGGCGAAGATCCTAGTATCAATGCCTTGGAAGCTAAGACAGCAGGCTTATTTGGTATGGAAGCAGGTCTATTCTGCCCTAGTGGAACCATGACCAATCAATTAGCTATCAAAACCCATACCCAGGCTGGAGACGAAGTTATTTGCGAGGAATTATCCCATATTTACCAATACGAAGGCGGTGGCATAGCCTCTAATTCGGGTTCATCGGTTAAATTATTACGAGGAAACCGAGGTAGAATTACTGCAGACCAGGTATTAGCGGCCATTAACCCAGAAGATGTCCACAAGCCTATTTCTAAATTAGTGAGCTTAGAAAATACCTGCAATAGAGGTGGTGGCGCTTGTTATGATTTTTCAGAAATAGAATCCATTCAAAAAGTGGCTAAGTCAAATGGCTTAGGATTACATCTTGATGGTGCGAGAATATTCAATGCCATTGTGCATAAAAAAGAAGACCCAAAACAATATGGAAAAGTATTTGATTCTATTTCTATTTGTTTAAGCAAAGGTTTAGGAGCTCCAGTGGGAAGTGTATTATTAGGATCTACCCCATTTATAAAAAAAGCAAGAAGATGGCGTAAAGTATTTGGTGGCGGTATGCGTCAAGCAGGTTCTTTAGCTGCTGCTGGCATTTATGCTCTAGATAATCATATTGAAAGATTAAAAGAAGACCATACCAAGGCACTAGAAATTAAAAATGCTTTGTTGAAAAAGGATTTTGTAAAAGAAATTTTTGAAGTAGAAACCAATATAGTAATTGCACATATTGAAGGAAAATACAATGCTACTCAACTAGCAGCTGCTTTAAAAGAAAAAAATATTTTAGTCATTGCGATGACCCCTGCACTTATTCGTTTTGTGGTGCATTTAGATATTACGACTGAGATGCTAGCAAGCACATTAGAAACAATAGAGAAATTATAAATAGAGATTAATAAAGAGATTATAAAAGAGAAATTATAAACATGTTAGAAAGAATAAACCCAACATCGACACAGGCCTGGTTCGTATTAAAAAAGCATTTTGAGGAAGAGATGAACCGCAAACAAATGAAAGATTTATTTGCAGCGGATCCAACAAGATTTGATCAATACTCTATAGCTACATCAGATATTTTATTTGACTACTCAAAAAATATTATCACTGATAAAACTTTGCAATTGTTATTACAATTAGCCAAAGAATGTGGACTAGAAAAAGCCATTAAAGCACAGTACGAAGGCAAGGCCATTAATGAAACAGAGAACAGAGCCGTACTTCATACAGCCCTTCGTGATTTTACTGCTAGTTCTATTTTAGTAGAAGGAGCAAACATTCTTCCTGAAATTAAAAGAGTTCAAAAGCAAATGAAAACCTTTTGTAATGCTATACATAGTGGAGAGCATAAAGGGTATACAGGAAAGAAAATTAAAACCCTTGTAAATATTGGAATTGGCGGATCTGATTTGGGTCCTGTAATGGTCACTGAAGCCTTAAAACCTTATTGGGTGGAAGGTATAGAAGTTTATTTTGTAAGCAATGTAGACGGTACACATATTGCAGAAACTTTGAAAAAACTAAATGCAGAAGAAACTTTGTTTCTGATTGCCTCTAAAACTTTTACTACACAAGAAACCATGACCAATGCCCATACGGCAAGAACTTGGTTTATAGAAAAAGCTTTAGATGAAAAACATATAGCTACCCATTTTGTGGCTTTAAGCACGAATGAAAAAGCAGTGAATGCATTTGGTATTAGTAGTAAGAATATGTTTGAGTTCTGGGACTGGGTGGGTGGAAGATATTCTTTATGGAGTGCCATTGGATTATCTATTGCCTTAACTATTGGCTATGACAATTTTGAAGCCTTATTAAAAGGTGCGCATGATGCAGACAACCACTATGCAACAGAAAAGTTTGAAAATAATATTCCAGTGATCATGGCTTTATTAGGCATTTGGTATACTAATTTCTTTGGCGCACAATCGGAAGCCATCCTACCCTATGATCAATACTTGCACCGCTTTGCTGCTTATTTCCAACAAGGGAATATGGAAAGCAATGGTAAATATATCGACCGTAATGGTACAGCTGTAAATTATAGCACTGGTCCAGTCATTTGGGGAGAGCCAGGCACGAATGGGCAACATGCTTTTTATCAATTAATACATCAAGGTACTTTAGTGATTCCTTGTGATTTTATAGCACCTGCTATTAGCCACAACCCTATGGGTGATCATCATGATAAATTATTAAGTAATTATTTTGCGCAAACCGAAGCCTTGTTAAATGGAAAAACAAATGCGGAAGTAGTTGCAGAATTAACGGCTAGTAAAAAATCAGAAAAAGAAATTGAATTCCTTACTCCTTTTAAAGTATTTGCTGGCAATAAACCTACCAACTCTTTTTTAGTAAAGAAAATTACACCAGGTACTTTAGGATTTTTAATTGCCACTTACGAACATAAAATATTTACCCAAGGTGTTATTTGGAATATATTTAGTTTTGACCAATGGGGTGTGGAATTAGGAAAGCAACTTGCCAATAAAATTTTACCTGAATTAGAAAATAACGAAGCGGTGAACAGCCATGATAGTTCTACCAACGGATTAATGAACCAATATATAACTTGGAAAAAACAAGCCTAATGTTAGCTGAAATTCAAATAAGAAATATTGAACCCTTCGATAATGTGGCCATAGCTGCAGTTATTAGAAATGCTTTAGCAGAATTTGGTGCCAATAAACCGGGTCCTGTTTTTTTTGATCCTACCACCGACCATTTATTTGAATTATTTAAGGCCCCTGGTTCTGTCTATTATGTAGCAGAACAAAATGGAAAAATTTTGGGAGGTTGTGGTATTTTCCCCACCGA
>CALPSK010000158.1 GCA_943326215.1 Sediminibacterium ginsengisoli
AATGTGTTTTTCTACAATCGCCTGAACCATTGCACTGTTCAGCATGTTGTAAAATATCTTGTTTATGAAAACGAAATATAGTTTTGAATTCTGGGGTTAATTGCCCTGGCTCATACCTTAGCATAGTATTCATCGAAGGCGTATCTACAATTTTATTGGGATTAAATAAATGCTTAGGATCCCAAGTGTTTTTTACTTGTTTTAATAAAGCATAATTCTTCTCTCCTACCATTTGCTTAATAAACTCCCCTCTTAAACGGCCGTCTCCATGTTCCCCACTCAAAGAACCATTGTATTTTTTCACAAGTGTGGCCACTTCTTCTGCAATGGTTCTAAATAACTGATTCCCTTCTTTGGTTTTTAAATTAATAATGGGACGCAAGTGAATCTCGCCAGAACCCGCATGTGCATAGTGCACTGAATAAAGGCCATGCTTTTTTAATATCTCATTAAAGTCTCTTATATAATTTGGAAGATCTTCTACATCTACGGCTGTATCTTCAATAACGGGTACCGCTTTTTCATCTCCCGGTAAATTACTCAATAAGCCTAGGCCTGCTTTTCTTAAAGCCCATATTTTTTTAGCATCGGCTCCATACAATACAGGAAAATGATAACCCAAACCCGCAGCACGCATATCTGCTTCCACTTTACTGGTGAGCTCCAAAATTTCTTCCCTTGTTTCTTTTACAAATTCTATCACTAAAATAGCACCAGGGTCGCCTTGTACAAAAAATCGGTTCTTGGCTTGTTCTGTATTTTCTTTAGTACACTCTAATATATAATGGTCAATGAGTTCACTGGCACTGGGCTTGTATTTCAAACCAATTAAATTCGCATGCAATGATTCATCAATACTATTAAAGTGTACACATAATAAACCTACTTCTTTAGCAGGCGCAGGCACAACATTTAATTTTATCTCCGTCATAAAGGCCAAGGTACCTTCAGAGCCCGCAATTAAATTACAGAAATTAAAATCAGGACCTCCTGCCGTAAAGGGATCCGAGTCTACTAAAATATCTACCGCATAACCTGTATTTCTTCTTAGTACCGATTTTTTGGGGAACTCTTTTCTTATTTCTACTTGATTATCATAGTTACTCAGCATGCTACGAACCGATTTATAAATACTGCCTTCCAAAGTATTCAATTCACATTTTGAGTGAAATTCATCGGTAGATACACTATTAAAAACAGCTTCCGATCCATCACTTAAAAAAGCTTTCACTTCTATTAAGTGTTCTCTGGTACTTCTATATACTACTGAATTGGACCCGCAAGAATTATTACCTACCATGCCCCCCATCATGGCTCTATTGGCAGTAGAAGTTTCTGGACCAAAAAATAATCCATAGGGTTGTAAAAATAAATTTAATTCATCGCGAATCACACCGGGCTGCACGCGCACCCAGCCTTCTTCTTTATTGAGTTCAAGAATTTGATTAAAATGTTTAGAGACATCTACAATAATACCATTACCCACCACTTGTCCTGCTAAAGAGGTACCCGCTGTTCTTGGAATTAATGAAGTTTGATGCGTAGAAGCAAAAGCTATGAGCTTTGAAATATCTTGCTTCGTTTTTGGAATGGCCACCGCTAGAGGAAGCTCTCTATAACTAGAGGCGTCCGTTGCATACAGAGTCCTGATCATTTTATCGAAAAAAAGATCCCCCTCTAATTGTTTTGCAAGTTGTTTTAACTGCTCCTTCATAATGCTTAATTCAACTTCGCAAAAATACTAAATAAAATACTAAGGCTTAATGTAGAAACCCAATTAAACTAGAGCGAATTACCAATTTAATGTTTTCAAATAAGCGGCGTCCTCTTTAGCACAATCTAATTCGGTAGTACCCGTGTAGGCTTCTTGTTCAACAATATAATATTTTACACCTTGCGCTGCTGCTTGAGGTAATAAAGATTTATAATCGATACTGCCTTTACCAATAATACAAGACTCAATGCCAGTAGCGGTTTTTGCTAAATCTTTTACATGCACTAATTTAAAACGATTAGGGAATTTTTTCATGTAAGCAATAGGATCAACGCCTGCTGCCACTGTCCAATACATATCCATTTCAAAATCAACCGTATCCGGGTTAGTAGACTTCATCATTAAATCTTGTGGCACCACTCCATCCATTGGTACAAAAGAATAATCGTGGTTATGGTAAGCAAAACGAATGCCATTTTTCTTAGTAATTTCTCCGCAAGCATTGAACTCATCAGAGAATTGTTTGAAATTATCAAGTGATTTTTGCGCTCCTTTATGTGGGCATATTAAATACTTCATACCAATCTCAGCCGCCCCGGCTGCCTTGCGTTCAAAGTCTTGAGTATTGTTGCAATGAGATGAAACCATATTCATTCCTAAATCATCTAATACTTTTTTCAACTCTGTATTTTTCATTCCCCAAAAAATACCCTTTTCTCCTTCAAAACCTTCTAATTGTTTGTAACCAGATTTAGATAAATATTTTAATACGCCCATCGTGTCTTTATATAAAGCTTGCTTCACTGTCCATAATTGAATACCAAATGGATTTGATTTTCCGGTCATCGCCATTAATTCCTTACCAAATGGCATGCTTATTGCTGCACCTGCTAATGCCGTTTGACGCAGGAAGTTTCTTCTTGAATTGTTCATAAAATCGTTTTAAAGTTCAGTCGTTAATAATACGAATGCCATTTTTTTTGCACCGTTTGAGATCCCATTTGAAAGTTCTATATAATTGATGACCTACTGCTTACTAAGTAGCCCAAGCCTTATCTCCTTTTTTGTAAGGTACAGTACCTTCAAATCTACCAGGTACGGCGATATAGCGTAAAGCCTTTGTAGCGCCTACTTCAGAACTAAAGAATCCCCATAGGGTTAATTCTTTTAACATGGTGAAGTAATGCTTGGTCTGCTCAGGCTTCTTCGTTTTTTGAAACTCAGCCGCTTCTTTATCTAATTCAGTTAAAAAAGCAGTTCGCTCTGTTGGACTAGCTTCCATGAATGCTTTTCCCATCTTCGCTTTTGAATCTTTAAGTTGCAAGGCTTTCATACCTTCCATAAAAGCAGTTTGGTCTTTTACTTCATAACAATCATTTACGATCACTGTCATAAACTCACCCACTTTTGCTTCTTTGGCGCCAGGGGTATCTGTTGCAGGTAAAATAGTTTCAGCAACTTCATTTAAAAATGAAATGTCGTCTTGTGAAAATTTTAAACCTGTTGTACCAGTAGTACAACCCGATAAAAATGCTTCTGCACCTAAAACGGTTCCTCCCATTATAAGTGCTACTCTTGATAAGGCTTCTCTTCTATTCATCATAAAATAGTATTTAAAATATTATAAATTATAAGTTTCCTTTTTTCAATTCGTTTACTGCAAATTCTGCAGCGCGTGCTGTAAATGCCATATAAGTTAAAGAAGGGTTCACGCAAGAAGAACTTGCCATGAAAGCTCCATCTGTTACAAATACATTCGGCGCATCCCATACTTGGTTGTTGCTATTCAAAACAGATGTCTTAGGATCTCTACCCATACGAGCGGTACCCATTTCATGTATGCCTCTTCCTGGAGTGCCCTCACTATTATTAGCAGTTACATTTTTAACCCCTGCTTTTTCTAACATCTCTTGAGCATCTGCAACAATATCTTTGCGCATTTTCTTTTCGTTCTCTTTTAATTCGCAATCGATATTCAATACATTTAACCACCAGTCTTTTAATTCTCATAAGCTATTTATGTTTTCGTCCAGGCCGATATCCTATTTTGATGGGCTTAGCGGTTTGCTGGCTTATATTTCTAAAATCCATTTTTTGCCTGCT
>CALPSK010000159.1 GCA_943326215.1 Sediminibacterium ginsengisoli
GCTTACAAAGAAGATGTATTTACCATTACTTTACAAAAAGAAGAACTTACCACTGCTAGAAATCAATTTCCTTTTTGGAAGGATGCCGATTTTTTTCAAATTCAATAATTAGAAATTTAGAACCTTATGCATACAAGTTTGTCTGCCGAAAAATTATTTACAGGTGTTGCTTGGTTAGAAAAAGTAGTTGTCTCCATTGAAGGTGGTCTTATAAAAAATATAAGTACAGATGGATATGATGCTACTAATGCAATGCCTATTGTAATTCCTGCCTTAATTGATCTTCAAATTTATGGTGCCGGAGATAAATTATTATCTGAATTTCCAGAAGCGGATACCATTGAAAAAACTTATCGTTACTGTTTAGCAGGAGGGGCTGCTTATTTTCAACCCACCATCGCATCGCAGTCTAATGATATTATTATAAAGTCCATTGACGCTGTTAAAGCTTACAAAGCTAATGTTGGCAAGGGTTGTATGGGACTACACATTGAAGGGCCTTGGATTAATGTAGAAAAAAAAGGAGCACACCAAGCGGAGGTAATTCATTCACCTTCTTATGAAGAGGTGGCAGCCATTCTTGAATATGGAAAAGACTGTATTGGCATGATTACTATTGCACCTGAAGTAGTGGATCAAAAAATTATTGATTTAATTCAAAAAAATAATATTGTAATTTCTGCAGGTCATACGAATGCGAGTTATGAACTGGCAACTCATTTTTTAAATAAGGGTATAACAGTAGGTACACATTTATACAATGCCATGAGTAGTTTGCAACACCGTGCACCGGGCGTGGTAGGGGCTTTGTTTAATCATCCTACTGCGATGTGTAGTTTAGTGGCAGATGGTTATCACGTAGACTTTGCTGCTATTAAAATTGCTAAAAAAATAATGGGTGATAGACTATTCTGTATTACCGATGCAGTAACTAGCGCTAGTACAGGTATGTATCAACATACACTGGTGGGTGATAAATATGAAAGCAAGGGTATTTTAAGTGGCTCTGCTTTAACACAATTAAAATCGGTAAAGAACTTAGTAGATAAAGTAGGTATTGAATTAGGAGAAGCAATAAGAATGTGTAGTGTATATCCAGCTAAAGTAATGAAGCATGCTACTATTAAGGGCAGTATTGAAATAGGCGCAAAAGCAGACCTAGCTTGCTTAAGCGAAGACCTTGGTTTAATAAAAATGATGGTTGCCTAAAATGTTTCTTAGCTATACAAGCTAATTAACTTAACTAGATACTAGCTTAAAGTGATTCTTTTTATTTTCCAAAAGCATTCCAACCCTGTGCAGTTATATCAAATAAATTTTTACCCTTGGTAATTAATTTAGCACCTTCTTCCTTATCACAGATATAACCAATCACACTAATTTCTTCTTGCAGGGTTATTTTATCGTAATCAGATTGTTTCATGGTAAATAAAAGTTCATAGTCTTCTCCTCCATTCAAAGCACAAACAGTGGGATCTAAACCAAACTTAAAGGCAGCCGCGCGACTAGCATCATGAATAGGAATTTTTTCTTCATAAATTCTACAGCCCAAATTACTTTGTTTGCATAAATGCAATAGCTCACTACTTAAGCCATCGCTAATATCCATCATGGAAGTGGGTAGTATATTTTGATTTTCTAAAATTTCTATAATATCTTTTCTAGCTTCTGGTTTTAATAAACGACCTACGATATAATCTTCGTTTTCTAAATTGGGTTGAATTTGTGGGTTCTCTACAAATATTTGTTTCTCGCGCTCCATTAGGGTTAGTCCTAAAAAAGCTGCACCCAAATCGCCTGAAACGCAGATCAGATCACCACTTTCAGCGGTACTTCTTTTAATATATTTATCGGGCGCGATTTCTCCTATTGCGGTAACAGAGATGATAAAACCTTTTTGAGAAGTAGAGGTATCGCCTCCAATTAAGTCCACATCATACTTTTCACAGGCAATATTCACGCCTTCATAAAATTCTTCCAATGCCTCTAAACTAAAACGATTACTAAAAGCAATACTCATGGTTATTTGAGTAGGTGTTGCATTCATTGCATATATATCGCTTAAATTCACCACCACTGCTTTATAACCCAAATGCTTTAAAGGTGTATACATTAAATCAAAGTGTACCCCTTCGATTAATAAGTCGGTGGTAATGACCGTTTGTTTTCCAAAATGATCTATCACGGCTGCATCATCTCCTATAGATAAAATAGTAGAGGCATTATGCGTTTCAAAATTTTCTGTGAGATGTTCTATTAAACCAAACTCACCTAATTTATCAATTTCAGTTCTTTCTGTTGACATAAAATAATTTATAAATTTCCACCTGTTATAACGTGTAATAATTGATCATGTATTTTACCATTGGTAGCTATAATGCCCGGTTGGTATGGGCTGTAGGGGTTTCCTTTTAAGTCTGTTACCTTTCCACCTGCTTCTTCCACCATTAAAAAACCAGCGGCACTATCCCAGGCTTGTAGCTTATGTTCATAAAATCCATCAAACCTTCCTGCGGCTGTCCAGCATAAATCTATGGCGGCACTTCCTAGTCTTCGAACCGGAATGGCCTTGCGAATTAATTTTTCAAAAATTTGTAAGGGTCCGTTTTCTGAATCTAAATATTGATAAGGAAAACCCGTTACCAAACAACTGCTTAATAAATTATCTTTATCGCTTACGCTTATTTTATTCCCATTTAAAGTAGCGCCCTTTCCTCTTTCTGCTATAAACATTTCATTCATGATGGGATTGTATACGGCACCTAAAATCATTTTACCTTCATCTTCCACACCAATACTCACACAACAAATGGGAATTCCATTCGCAAAATTAATAGTGCCATCAATGGGGTCAATAATCCATTTAATTTTTGAGTCTTGTTTTATTTCTCCAGTTTCTTCACTCAATATAAAATGAGAAGGAAAAGCTTCTTGAATCACTTTGAAAATAGCCTTCTCTGCTGCATGATCGGCCTCTGTTACTAGGTCATTCAGAGAACCCTTGCTAGCAATTGTAAAAGATCCGTTAAAAAAATGCTTTAATTCTTTGCCACCGGCCTCTACAGCCTTTAAAAGTGTATTTTTAATCATAAGGCAAAAGTAGGTGCGTTTGCTCGAATAACATTCCTATTTTTGCAGATAATCTTTAAAAAATAAACCCCGATTCTGTAGATGCCGATTTTTGAGATTAACCTACCAAAAAGCATTCAAAAAGCTTTGGGCATTCCCCCAAGAAGCCCCAAAAGAGCACAGCTACGCGTGCTCAAAAAATTACTACGCCGTGCAAGGTATACCGCCTTTGGACAAGAATTCCATTTTGATAAAATATTATTAGGAAGAAGGCCGGATAAAGTTTTTCAAGAGTCAGTGCCTGCTTATAATTATAATAAAATTTACAAGGACTGGTGGCACTTAACCCTTGAGGGGAAGTCGGATATTTGTTGGCCGGGTAAAATAAAATACTTTGCATTAAGTAGTGGTACCAGTGAGTCTGCTAGTAAATACATTCCTATTACCAACGATTTATTAAGAGGCAATAAAGTCATTATGATTAAACAGCTTATCAGTTTGTTTAATTATCGAGATGTAAGTTTTAGCTCAATGAGTAAGGGTTGGCTCACACTGGGTGGAAGCACAGATTTACAAAAAGGCGCTGGTTATTATGCTGGAGATTTAAGCGGCATTACGGCTAAAAAAGCACCTATTTGGTTTCAACCTTTTTATAAGCCAGGTAAAAAAATTGCTAAAGAAAGAGATTGGAATAAAAAGTTAAAAGAGATTGTAGAAAAAGCGCCCGACTGGGATATTGGTTTTA
>CALPSK010000160.1 GCA_943326215.1 Sediminibacterium ginsengisoli
ATAAATAGCGAGCCTTTATGGAATCAGGCTGCTGCTGAAATATTTAGACAATACGGCATTATCTTAACAGAAGAACAATATGCCCTTACAACAGGCCTTCGCTCTAAAGAATTTGTAACCCATTGGTTATTACAACATAAAATTCCTTCTACTGAATTTGAAAGAGTGGAAGATAAAATTATACAACTTGCATTAAGCTTAATTGATAAAGACGCTACTTTAATGCCAGGCGTTGAACATATATTTCAGTTCTTTTTAAAAAGAGATTTTAAAATTGGCTTAGCCACTTCCTCTCCTGTTGAATTAATTGAATGGGTGAAGGATAAACTAGGTATTAGAAGTTATATTCAAGCAAGTTGTTCAGCTCAACATCTACCATATGCCAAGCCTCATCCTCAAGTTTATTTAGACTGTGCTGCTGCTTTGCATATATCACCACTAGCTTGTATTTGCTTTGAAGATTCTGTATACGGCATGACTGCAGCCAAGGCTGCAAGAATGACCTGCGTGGTGGTTCCATCGGCAGAACATATTAAATTACCTCACTGGGGCCTGGCGGATTTAAAGCTTAGTTCCCTTCAAAATTTTGGCGATTTGCATTTTAATATGCTCAATCACTAAATTGATATAAATTACAGGTATCCATGGAACTAGCTAAGAAATTAATAGAAAAAGAATTAGAATTATTTGAACAGCATTTCAAAGATGCGGTAAAAAGTAGAGTGTCTTTGCTAGATCGTATCATGCAATATATTGTAAAGCGTAAAGGCAAGCAAATGCGCCCAATGCTGGTTTTGCTCTCCGCTAAATTACATGGTGAAATTAACAATGCATCATACAGAGCCGCTTCCCTCGTTGAATTATTGCACACGGCTACACTAGTACACGATGATGTAGTAGACGATGCTACAGAAAGAAGAGGCATGTTCTCCATTAATGCTTTATGGAAAAATAAAATTGCCGTTTTAGTGGGTGATTATTTACTTTCTAAAGGTTTACTATTATCTCTTGAGAATAAAGACTTTTCTATACTTACTATTTTATCGAATGCGGTTAAAAAAATGAGTGAGGGCGAATTACTACAAATAGAAAAAACAAGAAACCTAAATTTTGATGAATCGGTTTACTATGAAATTATAAGTGGGAAGACTGCTTCATTACTAGCCTCCAGTTGTGCTGCTGGCGCAAGCTCGGTTACAGAGAATGAAGAGGTCATTCAAAGAATGCGAGAGTTTGGTGAGAATGTAGGAATGGCTTTTCAAATTAAAGACGACTTATTTGATTATGGAGAAGCTAAAATTGGCAAGCCTACTGGCAATGATATCAAAGAAAAAAAATTAACCCTTCCACTTATTCATATATTACAAAAAGTACCTTCTGCTTTAAAAAAAGAAATTATTTATATTGTTAAAAACAATAATAACGACAAAGCCAAGGTAAAATTTGTGATTGATCATGTTGTTTCTTATGGAGGTATTGATTACGCCGAACAAAAGATGAATGAATACAGAGACAAAGCCTTACTAACATTGTATACATTCCCAGAAAGCCCTGCTAGAGCCGCCTTAGAAGAATTGGTGAGATATACAACTGACAGAAAATTTTAATGGAAAAAAGATGGAATATACTTGCAGCCAACCCTGCAACCGTGCAGTCTCTGCAAGACTCTTTAAAGATTCATCCCATCTTATGCGAACTACTAGTACAAAGAGGCATTGATAGTTTTGATGCAGCTAAAAAATTCTTCCGCCCTCAATTAGAACATTTACATGATCCATGGTTAATGAAGGATATGGATAAAGCGGTTGCGCGTATTGAAAAGGCAGTTACCAATAACGATTCTATTTTAGTATTTGGAGACTACGATGTAGATGGTACCACTTCTGTAGCAACCCTATATCAATTTTTAATAAAACTAACTCCTCAAGTAGAATACTATATACCCCATCGATATAAAGAAGGCTATGGTGTTTCAAAAATTGGAATTGACTATGCTAAGCAAACCGGCATTCAATTAATAATTTCAGTTGACTGTGGTATTAAGTCCATTGAATTGGTTGAATACGCAAAAGAGCTAGGTATTGATTTTATTATTTGTGATCACCATTTACCCGATGCTATTTTACCACCCGCTATTGCCATACTGAATCCAAAACAAGTTGATTGTAATTACCCCTTTAAAGAATTATGTGGTTGTGGTGTGGTTTTAAAATTAATTACTGCCTTAGCAGAGAAGTATAAACTACCTGCAGAGTCTTATTTAGAATATTTAGACTTAGTGGCCACTGCCATTGCTGCAGATATAGTTCCCATTGTAGATGAAAACAGAACCTTGGCTTATTTTGGTTTGCAACAAGTGAATGAGTCGCCCTGCCCTGGCTTACTAGCCTTAATGGAATTAGCCAAGCAAACCACTCCTATGCGCATTACGAATTTGGTATTTGCAGTAGCCCCCAGAATTAATGCAGCAGGCAGAATGGACGATGCTAAAAAAGCAGTGCAACTATTTGTAGAAAAAGATTATTCAAAGGCATTAGCCATTGGTTCATTATTACAACAAGATAATTTAGATAGAAGAGAAGCCGATACTACCATTACAGAAGAAGCCTTAGCAGAAATTGAATTAGATCCGAATCATGCCAATAAAAAATCGTCGGTAGTGTTTCAATCGCATTGGCATAAAGGTGTGGTGGGTATTGTAGCTAGCAGACTTATTGAAAAACATTATAAACCTACCATTGTATTAACACAAAGTGGTGAAGTAGTTACTGGAAGTGCAAGAAGTGTAGTGGGTTTTAATTTATACGAAGCCTTGCATGCTTGTAGGGCACACTTAATTGGATATGGCGGACACTTTGCAGCAGCAGGCATGACACTGGCTTTAGAAAATTTAGAAGCTTTTAAAAATGCTTTTGAACAAGCAGTGGCTGAAAGAATTACACCGGCACAACTTATTCCTGAAGTTGTTATTAATGCTGTTATTCCTATTGATAGTATTAATATGAACTTCTATCAAATTATTACACAGATGGAACCTTTTGGTCCAGATAATATGCGTCCCCTATTCTTGGCTAAAAATGTTTATGATACGGGTTATAGCAAACTAGCCAAGGAAGCACATATAAGTTTTAATATTACGCAGGGCAATCAAATACTAAAAGGCATTGGATACAATATGGCGCAGCATATTGGTATAGTTAAATCGGGTAAACCTTTTGATGTAGTGTTTCAATTACAATTGAATGAATGGCAGGGAACTCAAACAGTGCAAATGCAGGTTTTAGACTTGAAAGAAAGTGGTTCTTATAATTAATAAGTCAATTCTTATTCTAGTTCAAATTAAATGAACTGAAATAAATACTCAGAAATTACTAAATACAAATTAGGTAAAAAGTTAAGTGCAAAAAAAGGCGTTCAAAACTGAACGCCTTTTTAGTTATATCAATTTTCGATTACTTTAATAAATCAACGCTTCTATTTATAAAGTTGGTTAACTCAGCGCCTTTCAATAAACCTTGAGAAAGCAAAGCCAAGTCTGCTAAGTTACGGGCTTGCTTTTGTTGCTTTTCTACATCGGGCTCATTTAATAAAGCTTGGAATATAGAGTGATTACCATTTATAGTTAAATGTACTTCGTCGGGCATTTGCGCATAAAAAGCAGTCATACCTCCACCGCCCATGCTGGCCATATCTTTCATACGACGCATAAATTCAGGGCGTGTTGCAATGACTGGAGCAGCGTCTTGGCTAAGACCTTTCACTTCAACGGTAATGGTTGTTTCTGGTATTTGAAATTCAAAT
>CALPSK010000161.1 GCA_943326215.1 Sediminibacterium ginsengisoli
AAGAAATTTAAAGAAAGTAATAAATGACTAAAATTGGAGCCTTTATTCCTGCCCGCTATTCGGCCACACGCTTTCCAGCAAAACTTATGCAGGCCCTGGGCGATAAAACAGTTATTAGACATACCTACGATAATACAGTGGCAACAGGCCTCTTCGATGAAGTATATGTGGTAACCGATAGTGAAATTATATTCAATGAAATTAGTTCACACGGTGGTAAGGCTATTATGAGTAAAAAAGAACATGAAAGTGGATCAGATAGAATTGCAGAAGCCATAGAACATTTAGCCATAGATATTGTGGTAAATGTACAAGGTGATGAACCCTTTGTAAAAAAAGAACCACTTGAAAAACTCATTGCTGTTTTTAAGGATGATAAAGTGCAAGTGGCCTCACTTATGCAAGTGCTAACCCATACCGATTTAATTGCCGATCCTAATTATGTAAAAGTAGCTGTAGATAAAAACTTCAATGCACTGTTCTTTTCACGCAGCGTTATTCCTTATCCAAGAAATAGGGATATTGCCATACCTTATTATGAACATATAGGTGTGTACGCATTTAAAAAACAAGCCTTACTCGATTTTACCAATTGGCCCATCTCACCACTAGAAGCTGCTGAAAAAATAGAATGCCTTCGTTATTTAGAAAATGGGGTTGCTATGAAAATGGTAGTTACAAGTTATATGGGTGTAGAAATAGATACACCAGAAGATTTAATTAAAGCAGCAGCACTTTTAAAATAAGCAGTGTATACTACTTAGTTTAATAATAAGTATATTTAAAATAGTTATTACCAGAAAACTTCTTATTAATATTTAATTATGAACAAAGGAAAATTATTTCAATCAACTGTTGTGGCCGCCTTGGCTGGTTTTATTTTTGGTTTTGATATGGTAGTTATTTCTGGTGCCGATAAACCTATTCAAGAGCTTTGGCAAACAACCCCTTTGTTTCATGGATTTTTTATTATGTCAATGGCCTTATGGGGAACCGTTATTGGCTCTGTGTTTGCGGGCGCTCCCACTGAAAAGTATGGTCGTAAAAAAGTATTGATATGGTTAGGTATAATGTTTATAGCATCAGCCATTGGCTCTGCATTGGCACAAGATCCTTATACCTTTTCTTTCTTTAGATTAATAGGAGGTATTGCTATTGGGGTTTCATCTGTAGCAGCACCCACTTATATTTCTGAAATCTCCAATAAAAATAATAGAGGAAAATTAGTAGGCATGTACCAGTTCAATATTGTCTTTGGTATTTTAATTGCTTATTTATCAAATTATTTTTTAGCAGGCGTTGGAGGTGCCAACGATTGGCGTTGGATGTTAGCGGTTTTATTAATTCCATCTATTATTTATACTTTAATGACTTTAGGTTTACCCGAAAGTCCAAGATGGTTATTTTCTGTAAAAAATGATGAGGCCGGTGCTAGAGAAAATTTGGCTATAGTGGGTGTGGAAAATATTGATCAAACCATTCAAGAAATAAAAACTGCCTATGAAGAAGAAAAAGCACAAGGGACGATTCAGTTATTTACGAAGCATCATAGCAAAATAATTTCCATTGCTTTTTTCGTCGCTTTTTTTAATCAGGCATCGGGCATTAATTTTCTTTTATACTATGCCCCTAGAATTTTAGAAGAAGCAGGTTTTGCAAAAAATAATTCTTTACTCAGCTCCATCTCTCTAGGTTTAATGAACCTGGTATTTACATTCGTGGGTCTTTGGTTAATTGATCGCATTGGACGTAAGACCTTACTAATTATTGGATCATTTGGATACATTATAAGTTTATCCATGGTGTCCTATGGCTTTATTAACCATAGCGCCCCGGAGTTCATGCTTAGCTTTTTATTATTATTTATAGCATCACATGCTATTGGACAAGGTGCGGTAATTTGGGTATTGATATCAGAAATCTTCCCGACTCAAATCAGAGCCAAGGGTCAAGCCTTCGGAGCTAGTATACACTGGATATTTGCAGCACTTATTACCTTGGTAACCCCTGTATTTTTAGATAGTGAAAATGGTATTTTCAAAGAGAATCCTTGGCCCATCTTTGCTTTTTTTACAGTGATGATGGCCTTGCAATTAATTTGGATTATAGCTAAAGTGCCAGAAACCAAAGGAGTTTCCTTAGAAGAACTACAAAAGAAATTAGCAGAATAAATATTAATAAGATTGTAACTTTGACAAGCCTAAAAAAATAAATATGCAGTTTCGTAATTTTAAAATGGTTGACTATGTGGTGTTTGGCCGTGGTTCTTTTAATCAGGTAGATGAAATTATTGCCCCTCATCGTAAGGGCGATTTTCCAATGATATTTTTTTTAGATCATTTTTTTGTGGGCAAACCACTTGCTGGTAGAATTCCCTTAAGAGGAAAAGATAAAATTCTGTATGTAGATGTTACGCAGGAACCTAAAACCAAACAAGTAGATGCATTGGCTGCAGAATTAAAAGCAGAGTTTGGTGAAGTAAGTGGTATTATTGGTATTGGTGGTGGCTCTACCTTAGATTTAGCAAAGGCTGTTTCCTTAATGATGACCAATCCAGGTTCTTCAGCAGACTATCAAGGTTGGGACTTAGTAAAACAAGCAGGTGTATATAAAGTCGGTATTCCAACGCTAAGTGGAACAGGTGCTGAAGTAAGCCGCACTACAGTACTTACAGGACCTACGCGTAAACTAGGTATGAACTCCGACTTCACACCCTTTAATCAAATTATATTAGATCCTGAATTAACGAAGAACGTTCCTGCGAACCAACGTTTTTATACAGGCATGGATTGTTATATACATTGTATCGAAAGTTTAGAAGGAACTTTTTTAAATGAGTTTAGTAAAAGCTACGGAGAAAAGGCATTGGACCTATGTCAAAAAATATTTGTGCAGAAGGATAAATGGGATGAAGAATCTGACGATCAATTAATGATGGCCTCTTTTGCAGGTGGTATGAGCATTGCTTATAGTCAAGTGGGAGTGGCCCATGCGGTAAGTTACGGCCTAAGTTATTTATTAGGCACCAAGCATGGTGTTGGTAACTGTATTGTGATGAATCATTTAAGTGAATACTATCCAGCAGGGGTAGAAGAGTTTAAGTTCATGGTAGAAAAAAACAAAATTGAAATACCTACTGGTATTTGTGCCAATTTAACAGAAGAGCAGTTCGATTCCATGATTAATGTATCTATGGGCATGAAGCCTTTATGGGAAAATGCCTTGGGCCCTAATTGGGAAAGCATTATGACTAGAGAAAAATTGAGAGAGCTATACGGTAAGTTGTAAAATAGGTTCAAAAAAATTATAACCACTACTCGGCCTCCGCTACTACTTCTTTTACTTCAGGTATCATGCGCTTCATCATGCCTTCAATACCTGCTTTTAAAGTAACCATACTAGAAGGGCATCCGCTACAAGAACCTTGTAACATTAAATTTACGATGCCGTCGTTATAACTTTTAAATTGTATGGCACCGCCATCCATTTCTACTGCGGGCTTTACATAATTTTCTAATAATTCTTTAATACGCTTCACTATATCATTATCATCTGCGTTTACAGTGTTGCTCGCTTCTTGTTTCATTTTAGCCACTTCTTCTTCATTCACTACCGCGCCACCATTTTCTAAATACTCTTTCAAGAAAGTTTTAATGGTAGGAATTACATCCTGCCAATCATCTTGTTCTGTATTTTTTGTAAGCGTCACAAAATTGCTGGCTATAAAAACACTTTTAATAAAAGGGAAACTAAATAATTCTTTGGCAAGTGGTGAGGCGAAGGCAAGGCT
>CALPSK010000162.1 GCA_943326215.1 Sediminibacterium ginsengisoli
AGGCCGATACTAGCATAAGTGTATCAGATAGTGTGAATTTTTTGAACATATTATTTTTTAGTTTTTTGTAATGTAGAATTATTTATTGGCATCCTTTAATAATTTAATTTATTTAAGAAAACAATCCATAAATTATGGGGTATAAAAAGACAGTTTACAAATAATTAATAGGTTTGTTTATTATCGTTGAAAGAATTTAAGCTGAAACCTCCACAATCATCCAATTAAAAACCAATAATTTTTAATTGGCTTTTACTAGCCCAATAAGCCCAAAGAATTAATAGGGGTTGTCCTATAAACAAGCGAATGGATGATTTCAAAGGATTAAAAAGAACGCTACCTATCATAAATTCCCCTTTTTGAATAAAATAGATATGGCTAGGAATAAAGGCAAGTAGCATTATGATGATACCTACTCCTGCTTTCGATCTTGTTGATTTGGGTATTAATAAAAGAGCTAGCAGTATTTCTGCAACCCCAGATAAAATATTCACTTCATTAGCCCAATCAAAAAAGTAAGGAGGTATAATAGGTAAATAAAAGGAAGGATTTATGAAATGATTTGCCCCTGCGAAAAGATAAAATATTATCAAAATAAACAATAAAATATTTCTCAATAAAGGGTATTTCATTTCATGAATTTAAGCTAAAAGAAACAAAAAATTGTTAAAAACGACTCCTAGTTCATAGATCAAGGATGCTTTTTTCATTTTTTTTGTAATTTCAAAAACAATCCCTGCAGATTTTTGTTCTAGAATAAAAATTCATAATATGGAAAGGAAAGAATTTATCGAACAAGTAGGTTTAAGCAGTGCTGCCATCTTAATTTTTGGCTGTATGCAGTCATGTTCTAAATCATCGGATATGACTTCAGCTAATAACACAGGAAACAATGCTGGAACTGGCAATGCTGGTACTAATAAACCAGTAGACTTTACAATTAATATTTCAATAGCCCCTTATACAAGCTTAAGTACGAAAGGAGGATTCTATGTGGATAGCACCAGAGGAATAATCATTGCTAGAACCTTGAATGATCAGTTTCTTGCTGTTAGCTCTATTTGTACGCATCAGGGGTCTACTATAACTTATCAGGCAAATGCCAACAGATTTTTTTGTGCTAGCCATGATTCAGCTTTTAATTCTTCTGGCGCTGCTACTGAAGGCCCTGCAAAAGAAAGTGGTCCTTTAAAACAATACAAGGCAGATCTAACAGGTACTAATTTAAGAGTGTACGCTTAAGATTAATTTATGCTTAAGATTAAGTTTTTACGCTAAAGCATAAAAAAGGGGACTATTATTGCTAATAGCCCCCTACCAAAAATCAAAATTAAAAACCAATTTAGGTAAGACAACAGCATCAATTACGTGAATAATACCGTTTCCTGCTTTCAAATCTGTTGCAGTCACAGTAGCAATTCCACCTTTCTCATCAGTTAAAATAACTTTACCACCTTTTAATGATGCAGTTAAAGTTCCACCACTTACAGCTTTCAATGTAACTTTTCCATTACCGTCCTTGATTGCTTTTAAAACAGCAGTTGCATCTAAATTGCCAGCTACAACATGATAAGTCAAAATCTTAGCTAACGTAGCTTTGTTCTCTGGTTTTAAAAGACTTTCAACAGTACCTTTTGGTAATTTAGCAAAAGCATCATTCGTTGGAGCAAAAACTGTGAAAGGTCCTGCGCTTTGTAATGTAGCTACTAAATCAGCTGCTTTTACCGCAGCTACTAATGTTGTGTGTGCGCTAGATCCTACCGCTACGTCTACAACTGTTTTTTGAGCTGATGCAGAGATAATACCTCCAATTAGCATCGTCAATAAAAATTTCATTTTCATAATTGTTAATTTGTTTGCTTCTTAAACACAAAAACAATTAAAAAAGTTCTTACAAATGGGGTATTTACAATTAATTAACATCCCTGTTAATTAAGATATCTAAAAATGAACTTGAAAGCTCCACAAACCAATTTATAATTTTGCAGCAGCCCCCAACAATTAGTTTTCTTAGCTTACCTCATTACTCAAGCCTCACCAGCTTGGCTTTACCTTGCGTAGGTAGGGAATTGCAGGCCCTGCCAGTATGGGTTTTATTTTATCAAATTTCAAATATGCTAATCAAAAAATAATAAATAATGTCTGAGCTTGTAAAATTATAGGTTGAACCAAGCCGGCATTATTTTCTATAAATGCTAGTTATTTTTTTTATTGTATAGTTTCTTACACCCCTCACTACAATACTTCACTTCTTCCCAAGTCTTTTCCCATTTTTTTCTCCAATCAAAGGGTCTATTACAATGCAGGCATATTTTAGAAGGCAGGTTTGCCTTTTTGATAGTTTTTTGTTTGCTATTTTTCATGAGTGCATTTGTCTAAAAGTTAAATTAATTCTTGGTGCTATAATTTTTTTTGACTTAGGCATACTATGAAGCCAATGTGTTTGAAAACTACCTAGCATTTCAAATAGCGATCCATTTTCAAGTAAAATAGAATGGGTCTCCTTGGTTGTTTTATGTTTTATAGCAAACTTTCTTTCTGCTCCAAAACTTAAAGAAGCTATGGAGCTATTGGGAATAATTTCTTTCTCATCATCACTATGCCAACCCATACCTTCTTCTCCATCATGGTATAAATTCAATAAACAAGCGTTGTAATGGCTTGCAGTGTAAGAGGTAGTTAGGTTCTTTATTTCCAAGAGTAAGGGCGTCCAAGCCAATGCTTGCTTTGTTTTATTTGAGTAGGTGTAACTCATTAAGCTATCTGCGTAAAATGCTACCTTTCTTTTAGTAATTATTTCCTTGCCAAACATGACCAATTTTTCATTGGTCCATTCTATTTTGTTTAGGAGTTCATTAAAATAGGTATGCTTTTGTTCAGCGTTTACAATAATTCCAAAATAATGTGCTTGCCCATCTTGGTTTATGATATTTGGAATATTTGTTGTCAATCAATTATATCATTTGATGGTATTCGAAATTATATTTTTATTTGTGCCTCAAAACAAATTTAGATCAAATTGTTTTATTAAAATCTCTAATGATGCAAACACCTATCGAAGATTTAAAATTAAGTATACAACCTACAAGAGCCGAATTGTTATCACATCCGGTCTATAGTCAAATAAAAGATTTTGAAGGCATCAAAGATTTTGCGAAGGACCATGTGTTTGCTGTCTGGGATTTTATGAGTTTATTAAAATCTTTACAAATAGGACTTACTTGCGTAAGCCTACCCTGGATACCTGTTGGTTCTGCAAATACTCGTTTTTTAATTAATGAAATTGTTTGTGGTGAAGAGTCGGATGTTGATGAACAAGGCAACAGGATAAGTCATTTTGAATTGTATTTGACTGCCATGCGTCAAATGGGAGCAGATACTAGTAAAATAGATCAATTATTAGCCTTGTTGCAAACAGAAAGGCCTATTAATGAGAGCATAGAAGCCGTTGATATGCCATCGGAAGTAAAACAATTTTTACAATACACTTTTGAAATAGCCATGCATGCGCCACTGCATGTGAAGGCTGCCGTTTTTACCTTTGGTAGAGAGGATTTGATCCCAGATATGTTCACCCAAATTTTAAATGAAATTTACGCCGAACATCCAGACAAAGTATCCATATTTAAGTACTATATAGAAAGACATATAGAAGTAGATGGGGGTCACCATAGTGAATTGGCCACTCAAATGGTCTCAGAGCTCTGTGGAGACAGTAAAACCAAATGGGAGGAGGCTACGAAAGCAGCGGTAGATTCTCTAAAAATACGTGCATTATTATGGGAT
>CALPSK010000163.1 GCA_943326215.1 Sediminibacterium ginsengisoli
CTGTCTGCTAGCTTAATTAAAATAACTCTGGGATCATCGGTAAGCGTGAGTAGAATTTTTTTGAAATTTTCTGCTTGTTGACTGCTATTGGTATCCATCACCGTGGATATCTTGGTTAAGCCATCTACAATTTTAGCAATCTCATTTCCAAATTCACTTTTTATATCATCAAGCGCAATATTGGTATCTTCTACCGTGTCATGTAATAAAGCACAAATGGTACTTCTTACGCCCAAGCCTATTTCTTCCACACAAATCATGGCCACGGCAAGAGGGTGTAATACATAGGGTTCTCCACTTTTTCGACGCATGGTTTTATGTGCCTCTGCGGCCATCTCAAATGCAGTTCGAAGTAATTCTTTATCCCCTTTTTTTAGTTTTTCTCTGAGTGCCCTTAATAATGCACGATAATGACGAACAATTTCTTTTTTTTCTTGTTCTTCATCTAAATTGTATTTTGTTACAATCTCAGCATCAATATCGATTGGTAAGGCTTCCATCTTATTACGAAAATACGTAAAAGCGCTAGGATTTTTACAAAGAACAAACAGATAGTGTAACTTTGAACCGCTATGCCCAGCAAAGAGCCAAAAAAAATATTTCAATTATCGCTTTTAAAGCGTGTTTTTTCATTTGTACAGCCCTACCGCTCTGTGTTTTTGGCATCTGTGTTTTTATCTATTTTTCTCGCTTTTACTACCCCTGTAAGGCCTTATTTAATTCAAGCCACAGTGAATGCAGCTATTGGTAAAGTAGTCAGTCTGCCTTTTTGGGTACATTGGTTTTTGCCAGGCAATGCTTTTGAATCGGTGATACATCTTATCTTATCCATTACTTTATTTCAGGTGGCCTTTATCATTTTTGAAACCATCATGCGCTTTTTTTTCACTTTTGGTATGGCATGGTTGGGGCAGCAAGTCATACGAGATTTACGCAATAAAGTCTATGATAAAATTATGCATTGGGAAATGCGTCAATTCGATAAAACACCTATTGGCACTTTAACCACACGCACCATTAATGATATAGAAAGTATCAACGATATTTTTTCTGACGGACTCATTCCCATTTTAGCAGACTTACTCACTATTATTGTAACGCTCACGACTATGTTTGTAATAGATTGGAGATTGACACTTATTTGTTTGATTCCTTTTCCTATTATGATGATAGCCACTTATTATTTTAAAGAAAGCGTTAATAAAAGTTTTATACAAGTTAGAAATGCAGTGGCTTCCTTAAATGCCTTTGTGCAAGAACATATTTCGGGTATGCAAGTGGTACAAACTTTTGCAGCAGAAGAAAAAGAAATGTCCAAGTTTACTAAAATCAATGAAGGGCATAAAGCGGCAAACATCAAGGCTATTTTTGCGTATTCGGTTTTCTTTCCAGTGGTAGAAGTGGTATTAGCTTTAAGCACTGGTTTAATTGTTTGGTGGGTGGCAGATAGAACATTGGACGCAGGTTTACTCGTCGCCTTTATTTTATTTTTAAATCAAATATTTCGACCCCTTCGAATGATTGCTGATAAATTCAATGTGCTACAAATGGGTATGGTGGCGGCTGAGCGTGTATTTAAAGTATTAGACAATGAAGATGTAACACTGAATGAAGGTACTTATGCACCAGCAAAAATCGAAGGAAAAATAGAATTTAAAAATGTTTCTTTCGCCTATAATGAGCCCAATTTTGTTTTGCGTAACATCAATTTTACAGTGCAAGCGGGTGAAACTATTGCACTTGTAGGACAAACGGGGTCGGGTAAAACTTCTATTATAAGTATACTCAATCGTTTGTATCCTTATCAGTCGGGAAATATATTATTAGACGATCATGCCATTGAATCATTTGCATTGAACCGATTGCGTGCTTCTGTTGGCGTGGTATTGCAAGATGTATTTTTATTTTCAGGTTCAGTGTATGATAATATTACTTTACGCAATACCAGTATTTCCAAAGAGCAAGTACATGAAGCTGCTAAGATGATTGGCATGCACGATTTTATTATGCAACTTCCAGGTGGTTACGATTATCAAGTAATGGAAAGAGGGGCTACCTTAAGTTTAGGTCAAAGACAATTACTAAGTTTTATCAGGGCTTTATTATACAACCCTTCTATTTTAATTTTAGACGAAGCCACTTCATCTATCGATACTGAAAGCGAGCAGCTCATTGAAAAAGCCATTGAAACCTTAATTAAAGGGCGTACTTCTATTGTTATTGCCCACCGCCTTTCGACCATCAGAAAAGCCTCTACAATAATTGTATTAGACAAGGGAGAAATTATGGAAATGGGTAGTCATAACGAGCTTTTAGCAGTAGGTGGTTTTTATGCAAAATTGAGTGAAATGCAGTTTACTGCACAGAAAAAACCGACTAGCTTATAAAGCATTGATTTTCAAGTTTTTAGAATCAATTCAAATTTCTATTTTTGCGTACAATTTCTCTTTAAATTTATTCAATTTCAGATGCTTATTTCCTATCTTTGCAGCAAATTTTGAAATTAGTATGGTCCTTCAGCGCCTAAAACCTTTATTGGTAGTCAGTTTCGTTAGTATTTTCTTATTAAATACAATTACTTTATTCGCCAGTGAAAAAGAAGCGGCTGCGAAAGAAGAAGGTAGCTTTAATGTAACCCAAACTATTTTAGAACACATTAAAGATGACCACAGCTGGCATTTATGGGGACATACATCTATTTCTTTACCTGTTATTTTATATACACCAGCAGGCTTTGAAGTTTTTTCTTCTGCTAAATTAATTGACGAACATCATGAGCCAGCAGTATATAAAGGAAACTTTGATTACAAATTAGTAGAAGGCAAGGCTAAAATAGTCAACGCTGCAGGTGAGGTAGATGTAGAAGCCAGTAAAAAATTATGGGATTTCTCTATTACTAAAAACGTAGCTAGTTTATTTATATCAGTTATTATTTTATTGCTCATTGTATTAACTGCTGCAGGTGCTTACAAGAAAACAGGTGTTTCTACCGCCCCTAAGGGACTTCAGTCTTTTATGGAGCCCATTGTTTTATTTGTAAGAGATGAAATTGCCCTTCCTAATATTGGCGCTAAGCGTTATGCAAAGTATATGCCTTTCTTATTAACTATTTTCTTTTTAATATTAACGAATAACTTTTTAGGTCTAATTCCTATATTTCCAGGCGGTGCGAATGTGAGTGGTAATATTGCTTTCACCATGACTTTAGCCGTTTGTGTTTTCATTGTAGTGAATTTAAGTTCTAATAAAAACTATTGGGAGCATATATTTTGGATGCCAGGTATGCATTGGTCTATGAAATTATTTTTAGCACCTATTGAATTAATTGGGGTGTTCAACAAACCTATTTCTTTAATGATTCGACTTTTTGCAAACATTACTGCGGGTCACATCTTGGTATTGAGCTTGGTTTGTTTAATATTTATTTTCAAAACAGTATATGCAGCTGCAGTTGCGGTACCTTTTGTAATTTTTATATTCTTGATAGAATTGCTAGTTGCTTTTTTACAAGCTTATATTTTTACCATGCTTACTGCAATGTATATTGGAATGGCATCAGAGGAAGGACATCATGATCAAGCACATCATTAATAATATTTATAAATTTTTTTTCAATAACAATTAAAACGTAAAAAAATGGTAGTAGGAAGTGTTGCCGCAATCGGCGCTGGATTAGCTGCTATCGGTGCTGGAATTGGCATCGGTCTAATTGGTAAAGGAGCGGTAGAAAGTATTGCTCGTCAACCAGAAGCAGTGAATGATATTCGTTCTAACATGATC
>CALPSK010000164.1 GCA_943326215.1 Sediminibacterium ginsengisoli
TGTGCCATTGTAGAAAAAAATGCAAGTGCTGAGCGTGTACAGTTTTTAAAAACTTTATTAGAATTCAATAAATACGAAGTGGTGGTAGTGGATAGTCCTGCTCCAAAAGCTGCACCTACTGCACCGGTGGCAGCACCAGTCGAAGGTGAAGCGCCAGCTCCAGCACCCGCAGCACCTGCACCGCCACCAGCTCCTACAACATTTACAATAGGCGTAACCGATTTATGTTTTAATGCGACCAATGCCATCTTTGGCCGTCAGTTAAAAACGACAGACGGACATATTGTATCACTTGCTTATTGGCAAGAAAAGGAGTCGGTATCCAACGACGAAATGCCTTATTTCGAGAATAAATAAAGCCCCAAAACTAATATTAAATTAAGATTTAAATATGGGCGATTTTATATTTATTGGAAGTTTTTTTTGCTGCATTATTAGTGCATATTTATTACTAATTAAGAGAAGAGAGTTTATTTCTTTTTCCGACAAATTATTAGCAGCACTATTTATTTGTTATGCTTATTGCACCATATCCTATTTATTGGTAACCTCGGGATGGATAATTTATATTCCATACATCTATAAAACAGCACAACCAATAAATTTTTTAATTCCTCCATTGGCCTATTTATATGTAAGGTCCGTCTTGAATAATGAAAAAACATTTAGAAAAATAGATCTTATCCATTTTTTACCTTTTGTTTTAATTTTGATAAACTATTTACCTTTCTATTTGATGAATTATGCTGAAAAGTCAAAGCTAGTCAACCTGGTAATAAATAATGTTGAATTAAATTTAATCCAACAAGATGGAATATTATCTGAAAAAATTCAATTTTCAAGACCTATTCAATGTATAGTATATATAATATTACAATGGAAATTGATTCTATCTTTTGAGAAGAATAATCAAGACTTAATAAAAGAATCTCACACACGATTAATTTTGAATTGGCTTAAGGTATTTACAACCTCGATTACTTTAACAGTAATTTCATTTATCGGATTTATACTCATTTTTATATACGGGTTAAATAATTTTTTACAATTGGACAACTTGGTATTCTATAGCTCAATTCCAGTGGCTTTATGCTTATTTTATTTGTCAAGTTATTTAGTTGTAAATCCAAATGTGCTAGTAGGATTACCCTATATCCACTATCTGAAAAAATCTGAAAATGTTAGTAATATTAAGTTAATCAATTATGAAGAAGAGGCCAATATAATTCTTGATTACTTTACAAAAAATAAGCCTTATTTGAAGCAAAATTTAACCATAAACGAAATCTCCCTAGAAGTTAATATCCCTTTGAAGCTACTTTCCTTTATTATCAATCAACATTTTAAGCTCAATTTTAATGATTTCGTGAATAAATTCAGAATTGACCTAGTAGTGGAAAGGATGCAAAACGGTGATTTAGATAAATTTACCTTAAGTTCAATTTCAGAAGAAGCGGGGTTTTCAAATAAAACCACTTTTTTAAGTGCTTTTAAAAAACTACATAAGTGCACACCCACTCAATTTATGCAAACCAACACTCATAAAATAGGTAATAACCTTTGTTAAATTGGAAAGAAAGTCAAGTTTTCCGAAATCTTGCCTGAATTAGCTCATAAAAGACTCATCTATAAATTTTATTTTTAGAATTTTGTATACCCCATTTATAAAAGGGTACTAACCCATGAATTTGAGGTCTTTCCTGTCCATTTTTATAATCTTAATTCCTCTTTGTTCATTTTGCCAATCTATCACACCCCAAACTTTAAATAATGGAGGCGGCTCATCGCCATACATGGAATGGAGCATAACCGAGTCAGTATCTGTAGCCTCTTTTATAGCTCCTGGTTTCTCCCTCAATACTGGGGTCCTTCAGCCTAATACCAATGTAGTTACTTCTATCAATGAATATGGTCCAGCGGTTTTTGGCAGTCAAATCACCATCGGCCCTAATCCTACTTCTAATATACTTCATATCAAAGCAAGGTTTACCCAAGCGGGTAGTTTATCATATCAACTAATAGATGCTAAATCCGCTATTATATTTACACATGAAGTGGGTACGATATTCAATAGTTATGAAAAAGACATTTTAATGGAAAATTATCCATCAGGTATATTTTATATGAAGGTCTTTTTTAAGCCAAACAATGGCAATGGCATATCAGGGATTTATAAAATCATTAAACTATAATGAAAAAAAGATTTTCTATACCAAGATTAATATTATTTATTCAATTACTTTTTGTGTTCATTAATTCAAATGCACAAACTGGCTTAAATTTTCAGGGGGTAGCAAGAACAAATAACAATGTGATATTGGCATCGCAACCAATTAGTTTGCGACTAAGTATTTTACAAGGTAGTGCTTCAGGGACAACAGAGTATACTGAAACAAGAAAAGTTACTACCAATGCACAAGGTTTATTTTCTGTTGTGATTGGAGATACAGATGCCAGCAGTAGTATTGGAAATTTCAGCACTATTAATTGGAAGAATACTCCCAAGTTTTTAAAAATTGAAATGGACGCAGCTGCTGGAAATAATTTCATTACCATGGGCACTACTCAATTTCAATATGTCGCCTATGCACAGTTTGCAAGTAGTGTAGATGCAGATAATATAGCAGGCATTGTGCCTATTGCAAAAGGCGGAACGGGGGTTACAAGTTTAGCATCTTTAAAAGCAGCACTAGCCATTGATAAAACTACCATTGGATTATCTAATGTAGATAATACTACAGATTTATTGAAACCTATTAGCACGGCTACGCAAACTGTATTAGATATTAAAGCAAATACTTCAGATGTATCAAATAGCTTAGCCAATAAAGTTGATAAAATAAATGGCAAAGATTTATCAACCAACGATTATACAACAGCAGAAAAAACAAAGCTTGCAGCCATCACAGGAACTAATACTGGAGATCAGGATTTAACTAGTTACGCAACTACTTCAGCCCTTGCTTTAAAAGCAAATGCAGCAGATCTAACAACAAGCTTAGCTTTAAAAGAAAACGCATCTAATAAATCAAGCGCCGCAGATTTAGGTGGTTTATCCCCTAGTGATGAATTATTTCCAACGCAAAAAGCGGTAAAAGATTATGTAACTGCTAATGCAAGTAGTGGTGGTGTGGCTGATGGTGGTATAACAACAATAAAGTTGGCGGATGGCGCTGTGACAGATGCTAAAATTGCTACTGGGATTAGTAAATCTAAAGTCGGATTGAGTAATGTTGAAAATGTTGCAATTAGTACTTGGGCCGGCACTAGCAGCTTAACTACAGTTGGCACAATTACTAGTGGTACTTGGAGTGGCACTGCTATATCTTTAAATAATGGGGGAACGGGTGCAACCAACGCTGCTGCTGCAAGAACTAATTTGGGATTAGTGATTGGGACAGATGTACAAGCCCCATTAGTGGCAGGTACAGATTATATAGTACCAAATAGTTCCATTACCGCAAAAACAAAAATAAAAATCACTTATGATTCTAAAGGTTTGATAACTGCAGGGGCAGATGCAACCACTGCAGATATTGCTCCAAGTACTGATAGAAACTATGTAACAGATGTTCAATCTGGAATAATTTCAAATACATCTGGCACAAATACAGGAGATGAAACTACAAGCTCCATAAAATCTAAATTAGGTATTACAACACTAAGCGGATCGAATACCGGTGATCAAACAAATGTTACTGGTAATGCAGGTACTGCAACTAAATTAGCTACTGCAAGAAAAATAAATAATGTCGATTTTGATGGTAGTGGAGATATAA
>CALPSK010000165.1 GCA_943326215.1 Sediminibacterium ginsengisoli
ATCTGTACTTACAACGGTTCCAATTTCTTTATTGTCTACTGGAGAAGAAGAAGCAATGATTGCCCCTTTACTATTATGCCAAACAGTGCCTGTTGAACTTCCTTCGTTTTTCTTTTCTAATTGAAGTTGTTGTAAAAATTCCATAGTTGTATTATTTATATTTTAGCCTTTCATTTTTTCAATAAGGCTGGTAGTTGAGAAACCCTCCACAATGGGATTGATAATTACTTTACCTCCATTCGCTATTACTTCTTTACCACCTACTACTTGGTTGGTGGTATAGTCGCCACCTTTCACCATTACATCGGGTAGTAATGCTTTTATTAATTCAAGTGGGGTTTCTTCTTCAAATACAACCACTGCATCAACTACAATTAAATTAGCAAGCACAATGGCCCTGCTCTCGGTATTATTAATAGGGCGACTAGGGCCCTTTAATTTTTTAACACTTGCATCGCTGTTTAGTCCCACAATTAAATAGTCGGCTTCAGCTGCGGCCTGCTTTAATGAAAATAAATGACCTGGGTGTAAAATATCAAAGCAGCCATTGGTAAAAGAAACTTTCTTGCCTGTGACTCTTAAGGCAGCCATCATTAGTTTGGCTTCAGCCACCGTCATTATTTTTTTTTCAATCGCATCTCCCGTTTTCATTTTAAATTTTTTGCTTGTTGACTAATGGAAGTATAATTAAAGCGGCGCCCCCTAAAACTAAAATAATAATGAATTGAGAAAACCATTGCAAAGTGCCATTGGCTAATCCTAATGTGTAATCCACTCCATTTAATTCTAATACTTTTGCCATGAAATAAGCATAAGCGCCAATACCTCCTGGTGTAATGATCATTCCAATACTTGCAAAGGCTAAACAACTAATGGCAGTTTGAAAAGAACTTTCAGTGCCCTCTGTTGCATACAGTCCCACATAGGTGGCTAATAAATATAAAAACCAAATAGCAAAAGAGTAAAAGAAAAATAAATTATGTTTTTTTAATTTAGTCGCACTCATCACGCCTTCCCATACACCTGCAATAATTTTTTGAATAGTGTTTATGGCGTTTTGCATTTTTGATCTAAAAAACCAAAGCGCTGCGATGAATATAAAAATAATTACAGCTATAATTATATAAGTATTTTGATTGCTGCTACTTGCATCGCCTGCTACTTTTCCGTAGGATTTAAATTGATTCCAACCTGCTTCCACCACACTGAATTGAAGGGTGAGGGCGAGTAGAAATACAATACCTAAACTAATTACATCAAAAGCCCTTTCAGCAACAATAGTACCTACTATTTTTTCAGCGGGTACTTTCTCGTATTTTGAAAGTAGGGTGCACTTTAAAACTTCCCCTAATCTTGGAACGGCCAGGTTAGCCAAATAGCCAATTAAGACCGCTAAAAATGTATTGATAATGGAGGGCTTATATCCAAGGGGTTCCATTATTAAACGCCACCTTAAGGCACGAACTAAATGAGAGAGTCCAAGTATAAGTCCAACAGGGAAAATGATCCAAAATTTTGACTTCTTTAGGGCAATGGTAAATTTCTCCCATTCTTGAGGGGGGATTTGGTGTAAACTCCACCAAATCAATAAAATGCCTATGAAAAAGAAGAAGGCAATTTTAATGAATTTACTCATGGGTAATCTTGTTAAACAATTCTCTGCAATTTACGACCAATTGTCTACAAATGAAGGGGGGGAGAGGGTATTTATTAGTCTTTTTTGTTGTTTCTTAAAGTCCTTACAATTACGTACCTTCGCAGACTTAAACAAAGGTTTGAGTTAAATCCAAAAGGAATGTCTGAAAAAAAACGAATCTTATATATCGCCACAGAAATGTCGCCCTATTTAGAGCTGACTGAGTTTGCTGAGGTAATTAATAAGCTCGCTATAAAAAGTAACGACAGTGGATTAGAAGTTCGTTGTATAATGCCTCGTTTTGGGGTAATCAACGAAAGAAGACATCGTTTACATGAAGTGGTGAGACTTTCTGGAATCAATGTTCAGTTAGACGGAGACGACTATCCCTTACAAATTAAAGTGGCTTCCTTACCGAATGCCCGTTTACAAGTATACTTTTTAGAAAACGAAGACTTTTTCAAGCGCAAGCAAATTTTTCATGACGAAACCGAAAAATGGTTTGATGATAATGCCTTAAGAACTATTTTCTTCTGCCGTGGCGCATTAGAAACTGTGAAAAAATTTGGATGGCCTCCAGATATTATTCACTGTAGTGGTTGGATGACTGGTCTTATCCCAGCCTATATTAAACATGCCTATAAGAAAGAGCCTGTTTTCTCTAATGCTAAAGTGGTATATACTATTGGTCAAAATACATTCGAGGAAAAGTTCCATAAAGATTTATTAACAAAGGCGATTATCAATACCAATATTAAAGACAAAGATTTAGAACCTTTCAAGGATTTGAATAATGCTGCTTTATTTAGAGGTGGTGCTACTTATGCTGATGCCATTACTTTTGGATCTGATATTATTGATAAAAAATTAGTATCAGAATTTTCTACTGTTAAAGGAAAGAAAGTAGTTCCTTTTAACGGATGGGACTCCGATTTAACAGAGTATTTAGATTTATACAACGAACTTGCATCTAAGTAAAGACAAATTAAATTCATGGTATCAAATAATACAATAAGAATATTTTTTATATCTCTTTTTTCAACGCTACTATTTTCGGCTTGTACTAGAATTAGCACTTCGGAATTAGGGCTTGGCTTACTTCCTTCAATGGATGCTTTTAATACAAAAGATACCCTACTTGATGTAATGACAGAGACCTTGGATAGGACAGATTCAATGAGAGTCTATGTATCAGACGATCACGTACTTGGCAATATCACTAACGACCCTATTTTTGGAACCACGAATGCTTCTATGTATTTTCAATTGAAGCCAAGTTTTTTCCCATTTTTTATTGCAGGTAGTAAAGATAGTTTAGTGGTAGACTCTGCAGTTTTAGTTTTATCATATAAAGGTTTTTATGGCGATACTTCTAATCCTGTAAAACTGCAATTAAAAAGAATTAGTCTAGCTACACCCTTGGATGCGTTTAAGCTATATGCATCTAACTACCCTGAATTGTATAATTTCAAAACCGATCAAAATTTAGGAGAGACTACAGTCAATTTTGCTACAATAGGAGATTCCTTAATTACACGTTATGAAGCTTCTAGAAATACAATTCGTATTAAATTGTCTAAAAGTTTTGCTACTCAATTTTTAAAAGAATTCGATTCTAATAATGCTTATAGAACTGATACTACTTTTCGCGCTTATTTTTCTGGCTTTGCTTTAACTGCAGATGAGTCTGCTAATAAAAATGTACTACTTAAAATTAATTTATTAGATACCAATACCAAATTGGCACTTTACTATAATACCAATTCAACTGCTTCGAATGCAACTAGTCCAAGAGATACAACGGTGGTGAATTTCAAGTTTAGTATTTATAGTAACGGAGATGTGAATTTTATTAAAAGAAATAGAGCAGGATCAGAGTCAGCCAATCACATTAACAAAGTGGCGAATGATTCATTGGTCTATGTCCAAACCAGCCCTGGCACCATGGTGAAGGTGAAAATTCCAGGATTGAAGAATTTTGCGAATAAAATTATACATAGGGCTGAACTCATTGCAGAGCAAGTGCCAACCTATGCTGGGGCAGCAGGTAGCTTGGAATCAAAATTTTTGCCACCTAGGTATTTGTTCTTAGCAACCTATGATTCTGTTTCAAAGACTTTTGGCAA
>CALPSK010000166.1 GCA_943326215.1 Sediminibacterium ginsengisoli
AATTCAATGTAACCGATTGGAATAGTTTCAACGAAAGATTACAACGTTTTTACGAACAAAAAAATATTCAAGAAGTACCTCAGAATGCTATTAAAGAAGGAGAGTGGTTTGGGCCTATTGCCAATACAATATTTTCATTAGTACTTATAGTTGTTGTGTGGGTACTACTTATGCGTAAGATGGGCGGCGGCGGAGGAAGTGGCGGTGGCCCAGGTGGTATTTTTAATGTAGGAAAATCGAAGGCTACTTTATTTGAAAAAGGGGGTACTAAAGTGAATATTACTTTTGCCGATGTTGCAGGTTTAGAAGAAGCCAAAGAAGAAGTGATGGAAATTGTGGACTTCTTAAAACAACCTAAAAAATACACAGCTCTTGGAGGTAAGATTCCAAAAGGTGCTTTATTAATTGGCCCTCCAGGTACAGGTAAAACTTTACTCGCAAAAGCCATGGCGGGTGAAGCACAAGTGCCTTTCTTTAGTTTAAGTGGTTCCGATTTTGTGGAGATGTTTGTGGGTGTGGGCGCAAGTAGAGTGCGTGATTTATTTAAGCAAGCGCGTGAAAAAGCGCCTTGTATTATTTTCATAGATGAGATTGATGCGATTGGTCGTGCCCGTGGAAAAAATGCCATGATGAGTAATGACGAGCGTGAAAATACTTTGAACCAATTATTAGTAGAGATGGATGGCTTTGGTGGAGATACGGGTATTATTATTTTAGCTGCTACCAACCGTCCCGATGTATTAGACTCTGCATTATTAAGACCAGGTCGTTTTGATCGTCAAATTTCAATTGACCGTCCGGATGTAAAAGGACGCGAAGAAATATTTAAAGTGCATTTAGGTCCTATTAAAGTTTCTGAAAATTTAGACGTACATAAATTAGCAGAACAAACACCAGGTTTTGCGGGTGCCGATATTGCGAATGTGTGTAACGAAGCTGCATTGATTGCTGCGCGTAAAGGCAAGACGGGTGTAGAGATGAAAGATTTCCAAGACGCCATTGACAGAGTGATTGGAGGACTTGAAAAGAAAAATAAAATTATTTCTAAAGAAGAAAAAGAAGTGATTGCTTACCACGAAGCAGGACATGCTATTTGTGGTTGGTTCTTAGAACATGCCTATCCTTTATTAAAAGTAACTATTGTGCCAAGAGGTACGGCTGCATTAGGTTATGCGCAGTACACGCCAAAAGAACAATACTTATATACCATCGAACAATTAACTGATCAAATGTGTATGACCTTGGGTGGTCGCGCTGCAGAACAAATTTTCTTTGGTAAAATTTCTACAGGTGCTTCTAACGACTTACAACAAATTACCAAGATGGCTTATTCTATGGTAACGACTTATGGTATGAATGAAAAAATTGGTAATGTAAGTTTCTACGACCCATCACAAGAAAATACTTTCCAAAAACCATTTAGTGAAGAGACTGGAAAAATTATTGATGAAGAAGTACGCAAGATGATTGACGCTGCTTACCACCGCACTTTAGATTTACTTACTTTAAGAAAAGGGGAAGTAGAAAAATTAGCGAAAGAATTATTAGATAAAGAAGTTTTACATAAGAGTGATGTGGAAGCCTTAATTGGTATGCGTCCTTATGAAGAAGAGAAGGTGGTCACTTTTGATGTAGAAGAAACTAAATCTGAAGAAGCTAAAACAGAAGCGCCTGCAACAATTACAGCAGACGCAGCTACTGTAAACGAACCTACTACTAATAATCAAAATAGTAGTGAGGCAAGTCCTGAAACAACTTCATAAGAACTGAATACTATTCAATGGAATCACAAGGAGCGAAAGCAAAAATTTTACAAAAAATTAGGCAGGCATTAGAAAAGCCTGTTGCTATTCCCTTCCCTGATCAGATTGCGAATACACCTATTTTTATTCCCACCGAACAAGAATTGGCTATTGGCTTTGCAGAAAAATTTACAGAGCTATTAGGTAAATTTGTTTACTGCAGCGATGAAGCAGAGTTGGTGAAACAATTAACACAACTCATTCATTCACAAAAATGGGAGAAGATATATTCTAGAGAAGCAGGCTGGTTAGATGATATGAAAGAATTTAGTTTTGATCCTGTCAACACCGACGATTTAGCAGGCTGTGATGCGGCCATTACTTTATGCGATCATTTAATAGCAAGAACAGGTACCATTGTCTTAAGTAGCCAACAACTTAGCGGAAGAACTTCAAGTGTGTATGCGCCCATACATATCTGTATTGCCTATACCCATCAATTGGTATTTGATATTAGTGATAGCCTGGCTGCTTTTAAAGCAGAATCGGATGCCCTTCCTTCCATGATTAGCTATGCGACAGGACCAAGTCGTACAGCCGATATTGAAAAAACATTAGTGGTAGGTGTACATGGCCCTAAAGAAGTGTATTGTTTTTTAGTAGATAAGTTATTAGATTAGTAACTTTAGTAGATACACTGGTATATAGATACAGTATTATAAATTAAATGAGCGACTACATGCAATGGGTGCCTGGTAAAAAAATTTACTTTCTTTCTGATTTCCATTTAGGAGCCCCTAATCATGCCCAAAGCCTTTTGCGTGAAAAGCGTTTAGTAAGTTTTTTACAAAATACTAAAAAAGATGCTTCAGCTATATTTATTGTAGGCGATATTTTTGATTTTTGGTTTGAATATAAAACCGTGGTCCCTAAAGGTTTTGTAAGACTACTAGGCTGTTTAGCCGATTTATCTGATGCGGGCATTGAGCTGCATATTTTTACAGGCAATCATGATTTATGGATGAAAGATTATTTAACCAAAGAGTTAAATGCTAAAATATATTTTGAACCCGCTGTATTTACTTTTGGCGCAAAGAAATTTTTCATTGGACATGGAGATGGACTCGGACCTGGAGACAAGGGCTATAAGTTTATGAAAAAAATATTTACCAACCCTTTATGCAAATGGTTATTTGGGTGGTTGCATCCCGATTTAGGTATTCAACTCGCCAATTATTTTAGTAGCAAAAGTAGAGCGAAGACCGGCAGTGCGGACGAGGTATTTATGGGAGAAGACAAGGAGTGGCTAATTGTTTATTCAAAACAAAAAGCAAAAGAGATCAACGCTGATTATTTTATTTTTGGCCACAGGCATTATCCTTTAGATATACCCATTAATGAAACAAGTCGCTATATTAATTTAGGAGATTGGCTAAGGTCGGATAGCTATGCTGTATTTGATGGACAGGATATGCAACTACTTCATTGGAAGGAAGCTTAAAAAATATTCAATATGAATTTAGACCAACAATTTTTAAATAATTCTTTACGTAGTTATATAGTTATTGCGGCTATTTTTATAGTGACCCTTATTGTTAAAAGGTTCATCTCCCGTTTTTTTGCAAGTTTAATTTATACTTGGATTGATAAAAAAAATCATTCCGAATTAAGAAAAACGCATATACGCCGCTTAATTGTTCCTATTGAACAGTTTCTAATTTATATGGTTGCTGTTGTAGCATTATATGAGTTAAATTTTCCCATAGACTGGAATATTCATTTATACAAATTAACTCTTCAAGTATTAGTAGAGGCAGTGGTGAAATTATTTTTTATTATTTTATTTATTCGTGTTTGTTTACGTACCCTAGAATTTGTAGCCATTATATTAGAAGAGAAAGCCAAACTTACCAAGGATCAAACCGATGACCAACTGGTTCTATTTTTTAGAGACTTCTTTAAGGTAATATTATATATGATTGGCTTTTTATTAGTACTTCATTATGTATTCAATGA
>CALPSK010000167.1 GCA_943326215.1 Sediminibacterium ginsengisoli
ACATGAAAATGTAAGGCTAGACTTAATAACAATAAAAAAATTAAGTTAAGGTCGGATTTGTCTTTAAATAAAAAAACCACCAGCTACTATTTAATTTGAATTTTAGCGAAACCAATTTTGCTTTTATACTGATAAGGCAAAATGGCTTCATACTCACCCACTTGCTTTAAGCTTTTTGGCATCCACTCGTAATTTTTTTCATTCAAAATAATAGAATTTCCTTTTACCAATTGACCTTCTTTCGAAAGTGTATTCACTATTAATTGATGTACTCCTTTTTGTCTTTGATGATACACAAAACTCATTCCCGACTCATTTTCAATGCTACCATATCCAATAAACTGATCCACATTTTGATCGGTTTGTTTTTTATCAATTGTTTTCACCCATTGCAAGTTCCCTTTAATATCAAAGGATAAAAGGGCAATGTTATTAGCACTATAAGTAACACTTGGATAACCAAATGAAGCATAAGGGTTCATCCATCTATTCCACATAAAGAGACTAGGGCCCCAGCCCAATCTACCCCATGGATAAAAGCCAAAAGGCCTGTTCCAGTAGTTAAACATAAAGGGATTATAAAAGAGGCCTCCGTAAAAATAATCCCATCTTGAAAACATATTTCTATTTGAATAGGATGCTGCAGCTTCACTTATGACAACAAAACTACCATCGGCCTGTGTGCTTACTTTATCTAAGTAAAACATATCAAAAGCACCTTTTAAATTTCTTTTATTGGTTACTAAGCCTCTTACCGCATCGGTAAATTTATTAGAGTTGGTGAGTATTTCTTTTTTTTCATTAATATCCCAAACATAAGAATACAAACCTTCGATATTTCCTTTTTGAGTTGTGGCATAATAAGAGTTCAAAATAACTCGTCCTGCTTTATTGTCAATCTTAACTCTTATATCATCTAATAATAAGCTATAATTTAAAATAGAAGATTCTATTACCTCTGCACCACTTGCCGATAAATATAATAAGCTTACTGCTGGCGCCATACCCTTTTGCGTCGCATTTCTTAAACAAAATAAATTTCCATTATTATCTAATGCAAAATCTGATAAACTTGATTTTTTATCAGTTGCATTAATACTTATTTCTGTTTCATTAATATTTTCAATATTCTTATTTAAAGTAATGGCTCTTACTTTAATGGCATTCGCATTGGTTGTATTTACACTAAAAATAATTATTTTTTGACGATCCTCGCTTTCTAATAAATTAAAAACTTTTACACCAGTGCCTGGTCTAATTTTATCAGCAGAATCGACTATTCTTGGGCTACCCACGAGTAAGCCATCAGCATTTAATTCAGCCACTGCAGCGTAGACTGTTGCCTTTACTTGGAACTGAAAAAATACATATACATTATTGGCATTGGTTATAAATTCAATCCCATTTAAATTCGTTGTTTTAATAAAAGATAAATCGTTTTGCTTCACTAATTGCATTCTATCATTGTACTGTGCAATAGTGGCAATACCTTCCACATTTTTATAAATCCAATAACGACCTCCCACTTTTCCTAAAACCTCATACTGCATATCTTCCTTATCGGATTTTTCAATACCCGCTACTTCATAAGATTGTGCAAATAAAAATTGCAAACCTAATAATAAGGACACCGAAATGGTTAAAAAAGACTTCTTCATAGTTTTGAATTTTATAACACAAATTTAATACAATAATTAGATTGCAAAATCGCTAAAAGCTAATATTAACGCTTGTTTAGTAAAAAGCTTAAAAAAAATCTAAAAATTAGGCTTCCGTCAAACTTACTTCCTGAGCGGACACGGCTAAACTATATACCTGCCCCTGCTTAATGGCAAAATTTGGTAGGCTATGACTAATCGGAAAATCAAAACATATAGGGTAAGTATATCCTACAATATGCTCTTTTATAATTTCATTAGCGCTGGCTCCAAAATCTGAAGACGGGTCTTTTAAATCGGTAAAACCTCCTATCACTAAACCAGCTAAATTTTCAAACAATCCTGCATTTTTACACTGTATCATTAACCTGTCAATATTATAATGATACTCCCCCACATCTTCTATAAACAAAATTTTTCCATTTGTATCTAGGGCATTTTTCGAGCCAATTAAATGTGCTAGTATGCATAAATTTCCGCCCACCATTTCTGCTTTTGCATTCCCTAAAGTATTCATGGAATGCGCAGGTATTGTATAACTAGTTTGCTGCCCTTCTAATACTTGTTTTAAAGATTCTATATAAGGTTTGCCCGCTTCTCCCTTCGCAAAGGCCGCTGCCATGGGACCATGTATGCTCATACAATTTTGCTGTAAAATAGCTGCCTGTAAAACAGTGATATCGCTAAATCCAATCACCCATTTAGGCTGCATATTAAAAGCCTGAAAATGAATAGTATTTATAATTCTACTTGCTCCATAACCACCCCTAGCGCAGAGTATGGCCTTCACAGAAGCATCATCAAGCATAGTTTGAAGGTCTTCTGCCCTTTGTTGGTCGGTACCTGAAAAACTGTCCTTTTTTGCCCCAACAGTAGTTCCCAGCTTTACCTTATAGCCCCATTTTTCAAGGGTTTGAATGCAAATTTGCACTTTTTCTAAGGGGATATATCCTGATGGACATACAATGCCAATGGTGTCGCCTGGCTTAAGATGAGACGGTTGAATCATACCACAATATTAAGTACTTTTGCTGCAATGAACACGCCTAAAAGATATTTGATTACAGCAGCCCTTCCTTATGCAAATGGACTGAAGCATATTGGCCACTTGGCAGGCGCCTATTTGCCAGCAGATATTTATGTCCGCTACCTAAAAGCGCAGAAAAGAGATGTGGTATTTGTTTGCGGAAGCGATGAGCACGGAACGGCTATTCCTATTCAAGCCACCAAGGAAGGTACCACGGCTCAAGCCATTATTGATAAGTATCATCCTATCATTGAGCAAAATTTTAAAGATCTTGGAATAGAGTTTGATATTTACCACCGCACTAGCGACCCCTTGCACCATGAAACGGCTAGTGCATTTTTTAAAGACTTAGAAGCCAAGGGCGATTTAGAAACAAAGACCACTGAACAATATTTTGATGAGGCCACGCAAACATTTTTAGCGGACCGATATATAAAAGGAACTTGTCCTAATTGTAGTCACCCAGAAGCCTATGGCGACCAATGTGAAAAATGTGGCAAGAGCTTAAGTCCTGAAGAATTAATTAATCCTGTAAGTACTTTAAGTGGACAAGCCCCTATTAAAAAAGAAACCACGCATTGGTACTTGCCATTAAATAAGCACGAAGATTTTTTACGTCAGTGGATTTTAAACGATCATGCAAAAGACTGGAGAGCTGCAGTGGTAGGCCAATGTAAAAGTTGGATTGAAGGTGGCTTGCAACCAAGAGCAGTGACCCGCGATTTAGATTGGGGCGTGAAAGTGCCGCTAGCAAGTGGTGCTGGAAAAGTTTTATATGTTTGGTTTGACGCCCCCATTGGATATATCAGTGCTACTAAACAGTGGGCACTTAATAATGGAAAAGATTGGACCCCTTATTGGAATGATAAAGAAACTAAACTGGTTCACTTTATTGGTAAAGACAATATTGTTTTCCATTGTATTATTTTTCCTATCATGTTGAAATTGCATGGTAATATTTTACCAGAAAATGTACCTGCCAATGAATTCATGAATTTAGAAGGTGATAAAATGAGTACTTCTAAAGGATGGAGTATTGAGATGGATGATTTTATAAATAAGT
>CALPSK010000168.1 GCA_943326215.1 Sediminibacterium ginsengisoli
AAATAGGTTTGATGGCTTCTAATGCCGCTTTATTTCTTTTAATCAGGCTTTCTTCTTCACAATGTGTGGCAATTAAAAGTTCAGTGCCTCCAAATATTTTTTCAAGTACCAATGGGTTTTCTACTAATAAGTTTCCAGTAGATGATCCCATAAATATTTTTAATCCGCAGACATCCTTTTTCTTCTCATTGGTTTTTAAAATCTCTTCCAAGTTATCTTGAGATGTACCCATGTAAAAAGAATAATTGGCAAGAGATGTATGGGCGCCAATTTGATATTTATCTTCAAGTAGTGATTGCGTAAATACAGGGGGCTGCGTATTGGGCATTTCCATAAAGCTGGTGGTACCGCCTGCTACAGCGGCCTTGGCTTCGCTATAAATATTGGCTTTATGGGTTAAGCCGGGTTCTCTAAAATGTACTTGATCATCAATAACACCAGGTAATAAAAAATGATTCTCCCCATTGATTTCTGTAATAGCGCCCTTGGTATCTATTTGGCTTGCTATTTTTTCAATGCGGCCGTTTTTAATTAAGACATCTCCCTGAATGGTTTTACCTTCATTTACGATTTGCGTATTTTTTATTAAGCAGGAATTCATACTCATTTAGTTTTCTATATGAATGGTGAAATAAACAAAGTTGCCAGTGATATTTCGAATGCTTGATAAAAGTGCATCTCCTTTATTTAAATTTCTTAAACCGTAACTAAATTTTACTTCTGGTGAAATAGTGGCATACTGCAAATAAAAACTAAGCCCTAAGCCCATTTCATAACCATAGTCAATGCTTTTTAAAGTATTTGGGTAAGAGGTTCTATTACTTCCAGTTCCGTTACTAGTAATAATAGATTTATTGGATCCTAGTAAATCGTAATCAATTTTCCCACCTATAAAAACATAATGACGCATGATATCTTTATAGCGAAAAGCATTGTATCTGTCTGACTCAATTTTTAAGGCCAATGGGATATTAAGTATGGCAGAAGAAATATTCATTGTTTTGATAGCCGTGTCTCCCAATTCTTTAAAAGTATATACATTTTTTGAACCTGCGATAAGCACAGTAGGGTTTAGTCTAAGTAAACTATGCTTGCTTAGACGTAATGTGCCAACGAGGCCAAGGTTTAAGGCAAGATTATTATTGGGATTAATAGCATAGACAGCACCTGTTGGTGTGTTTGTAAACTCTGCATTCCTATTAAAATTGAAATAGCTATTGTTAAGGCCAATACTCATTCCTAAATAATAGGGCAGTTCATCATGGAAGGGTTGGTACACATCCCCTTTTTGCGCCAAGGACGCAAAGGAAATACAAAGTAAGAATATTCCTGTTAGAATTTGCTTCCGTAATAAATACTGCATATGCCTAAGCTTAATTTTTGTTGTGAAACATTTTTAAATCCTACTTGCTCTAATATAGTTAAAAAAGCAGTGCCTTCTGGAAAAGCAATGACGCTTTCGTTCAAGTAGGCATAGGCTTCTTTATTGCCTGAGAATAATTTTCCAATAGCAGGCGTTACCCATTTCATATAAAAAGTATAAATAGGTTTGAACCAAAAACTAGAAGGTTGTGAAAATTCCAAAATAACAAGTTTACTACCTGGTGTTAAAACGCGATGAATTTCTGATAAGCCTTTTTCTAAATTCGCGAAATTGCGCACCCCAAAAGCCACCATGGCTCCATCAAATGTAGAAGATTCAAAAGGAATGGCCGTGCTATCACCCAAACTTAATTGTATTTTTTCGCTCAGGCCTTTTTCTTGAATTTTTATTCTTCCATACTGCATCATGCCTTCTGATATATCAATACCGGTAATTTTACCTGGATGAATTTGACTATTAGCCATTAGGGCCATGTCGGCAGTGCCCGTTGCAATATCTAATAAATGATTTATTTTTTTATCTTTCAAATGAGCAATGGCTTTTTTACGCCATCCTTGGTCAATACCCAGACTTAAAAATCGGTTCAAAAAATCGTAACGCTTTGCAATAGAATCAAACATAGTAGCTACCTGTTCTTTCTTTTCGGCATTACTTTGGCTATAGGGAACCACTTTATCATGTGCAAATTGACTCATGGCCCAAAGATATTGAATTTGTACTGCTTTTTGGGTAGTGTAGTTCTTAACAAATACTTTTATCTTCGCAGAGCATGAAAGCACGTATTTATAAGTCTACAGGTAGTTGGTATTCGGTCAAATCCGAGGCGGGACTGTTTTATCAGGCCCGTATTAAGGGGGTGATTAAGTTAGACAACATTACCTCTACCAACCCCATTGCAGTGGGTGATTGGGTAGAATATGAGATGGAAGATGAGGAGCGTGGAACGGTGATGATAGCTGGTATTGCAGACCGCAATAATTATGTCGCAAGGCAGTCACCTCATAATAAAAGACAGCAACATATAATTGCATCCAATTTAGATCAATCCATTTTACTGGGTACTTTAAAATCTCCTAAAACCTCTCAAGGTTTTATAGACCGTTTTTTAATTTCTTGTGAAGCTTTTCATATACCTGCCATTATTGTTTTTAATAAATCGGATATCTATGGCGAAAAAGAAATGCATACTTATGATGAAATGAAAAAAATGTATGAAGCCATTGGCTATCAATTTTTTTTAATTAGCGTGGAGAAAAAAGAAGGGTTGGATAAAGTTCAAAAAATATTAGAAAATAAAACGACTTTAATTAGTGGACATAGTGGAGTAGGAAAATCTTCTTTAATTAATTTCTTATTCCCGGATTTAGATTTAACTACCCAAGAAGTAAGTGATTGGAGTGGGAAAGGATTACATACCACTACTTTTGCGCAAATGTATGATTTGCCTGCAGGCGGCGCTGTTATTGACACGCCGGGTATGAGAGAGTTAGGTTTAGTGAATTTAGAAAAAGAAGAATTAGCACAGTACTTTCCAGAGATGCGTGCTAAGATGAACAATTGTCAATTTAATAATTGCCAACATATTAATGAACCGGGTTGCGCAGTGAAAGCAGCTGTTGAAAAAGGAATTATTACCGAAGCACGTTTTTATAGTTATGTCGATTTATGGCATGGCATGCAAGGTCCTATGTATTAGTTTAAGTATATATTTTTAGTACTAGTCTTAGTAATTATTTTAGTCTTTATTTTTTCGCATCGTTATAATCCTCAAACCAACTTGAATATTTTACATAGTTCTCAGCAATTCTATTGATCTCACCAGTAATCATGGCCTCCGATACCATTTTTACTTTTTTAGCGGGCACACCTGCATAAATACTTCCTTCTTCCACAATGGTTCCTTCTAAAACCACTGCACCTGCAGCAATAATGGAATTAGAATGTACCACGCAGCCATCCATCACTATACTACCCATACCTATTAATACATTGTCGTGAATAGTGCAACCATGCACTAGTGCATTATGTCCAATAGAAACATTATTGCCAATAGTAGTGGGGTGTTTTAAGTAGGTACAATGCACCACAGCGCCATCCTGCACATTTACCTTATTACCCATTTTAATATAATGTACATCGCCTCTAAGTACAGCATTGAACCAAATAGAGCAATCACTGCCCATGGTTACATCACCTGCGATGGTGGCATTGGGTGCTATAAAACAATGTTCACCAAATTGTGGATCTTTCCCTTGAACAGTTAGTATGGTTGCCATAAAAATGCGACTTTTGTACTGCAATTTAATAGTTATTATCTCCAGTATGAATAATAGACAACTCTTTTTTCAACATTTAGCACA
>CALPSK010000169.1 GCA_943326215.1 Sediminibacterium ginsengisoli
AAGCGCAAAAGAGCGATGAGAAAAAAAGGACTTGTTGGGTCAACTAACAAAGACTTCGTTCTTCGTTTATTAAGACTTAAAGGATAGTCAAACACTTAACCAAGTAAGGTTTATTTAAACAAAATTTAATTCACCGGATCCGATCATCAACTTGATAAACAGGATTCAAAAAAATATTAATTATGCCACGTTCAAAAAATGCCGTTGCATCTAGAGCAAGAAGAAAAAAGATATTCGAACAAGCGAAAGGTTTTTATGGTAAGCGTAAAAACGTATATACCGTTGCCAAAAACGTATTAGAGAAAGGTTTAACTTATGCTTATGTAGGTCGTAAGTTGAAAAAGCGTGAGTACCGTACTTTATGGATTGCGCGTATCAATGCAGCAGTGCGTGAAGAAGGTCTTACTTACAGCCAATTCATTAACCTTTTAGCAAAGAAAGGATCTGATTTAAACCGTAAGGTTTTAGCAGACTTAGCAATGAACGAGCCAGCAAGCTTCAAAGCCTTGGTTCAATCGGTGAAGTAGTTTTTTTGTAGGTTTTTATAAAATATAAAACCTACAAAAAGAACCTCTAAAGATTTTAAAGCCCCCCGAGTATTCGGGGGGCTTTTTAGTTCTCGCCCAAACTCTCGCCCAAACTCTCGCCCAAACTCTCGTCCAAATTCCCGCCCAAAATTTCCGTCCTCAATATCCGTTCAAAGAACTATTTTTGTTCTCTAAAAATAACAAGCTAACCCTGTTTAAAAATGAACAATACCTACACCTCGTTGGTTAATCAAACCTTTCATTTTCCCCAAGAAGGTTTTGAAGTGGATGATAACGGTTATTTAGAATTTAATGGAGTGGATTTAAAAGCCATCATTGAAAAACATGGCACTCCCTTAAAGTTAACTTACTTGCCTAAAATAGGCATGCAAATTAAAAAAGCAAAGCAAATGTTTGCAGCTGCTTTTAAGAAACATAAATACGAGGGAGAATACTTTTATTGTTATTGCACCAAGAGCTCTCACTTTTCATTTATTGTAGAAGAAGCATTAGGGCATAATGTACATTTAGAAACTTCTTTTGCTTACGATATTGATATTATCAACCAATTGTATAAACGCAGAAAAATTAATAAAGAAATTTTCATCATCTGTAATGGTTATAAGCAGAAATTATACATGAGTAGAATTTCAAAATTAATTAATACAGGATTCAAGAATGTAATTCCTGTATTAGATAATAAAGAAGAATTACAATTCTATAAGCGTAATACCAAAGAGCCTTTTAAATTAGGCATTAGAGTGGCTTCTGAAGAAGAGCCTAGTTTTCCTTTCTATACCTCACGCTTAGGCATTAGGGCAAAGGATATCCTTGAATTTTATGTAGATGAGATTGAAGGTTATGAGGACAAATTCCAATTAAAAATGCTACATATCTTTTTAAATAAAGGTATTAAGGACGATATCTATTATTGGTCTGAATTAAACAAGATTATTAACTTGTATTGCCAGCTTAAAAAAATATGTCCTGAATTAGATTCTATTAATATTGGAGGTGGTTTTCCTATTAAACATTCTTTAGGTTTTGAATACGATTATCAGTTCATGATTAATGAGATTGTTTCGAATATTAAAAAAGCATGTAAGAAGGCAAGAGTACCTATGCCGAATATTTATACCGAGTTTGGAAGTTTTACCGTAGGAGAGAGCATGGCACATATTTATAAAGTACTTGCAGAGAAAAAACAAAACGATAGAGAGTGCTGGTATATGATTGATTCTTCTTTTATTACCACTTTGCCAGATACCTGGGGTATTGGTGAAAAGTTTTTGATGCTTCCAGTGAATAAGTGGGAGAATGATTACCAGCGTGTGGTACTAGGAGGACTTACTTGCGATAGTCATGATTATTATGATTCAGAAGAACATATCAATGAAGTATTCTTACCAAAATTGAAAAATGATTTATTGGAAGACAAGACCGAAGAGAATAATGAACCTTTATATGTAGGATTTTTCCATACAGGCGCTTACCAAGATCAAATTAGTGGCTATGGTGGTATTAAACATTGCTTGATCCCATCTCCTAAGCATGTTATTGTAGAAAAAGATGCGAAAACAGGAAAGCTAGTTGATTGGGTTTATGCGAAGGAGCAAACTGCACAATCCATGCTGAAGATATTGGGTTATTTGAGATAGCGCTGAATTAAGTCCCGAATCTCTTTATTTACCCGATTTTACTCTATTTTTAAGACAAAATGGCATATTATCTTATTATTAACTGCCTAAAAGTCTCCAAAACAAATTTGTAAGAGATTTTTAAATCACCTAATTTTGGTTCAAATAGTAGATGTTATGTACCCTGAAGAGTTTGTATTACCAATGAAGGCTGAATTAGTTGATAATGGTTTTGAAGATTTAACAACAGCAGCAGAAGTGGAAAATGCAGTGAAGCAAGAAGGAACTACATTACTTGTGATTAATTCGGTTTGTGGTTGTGCTGCTGGTGCTTGTAGACCAGGTGTTTTAATGGCAGTAGCCAACGCAACTCAAAAACCAGATCGTATCACAACTAGTTTTGCGGGATTTGATATAGAAGCGATTAATAAAGTAAGAGAATTACACTTGCCTTATCCTCCTTCTTCTCCAGCAATTTTATTATTTAAAGATGGTCAGTTGGTAAATATGGTGGAAAGACACCAAATTGAAGGCAGACCTGCTCAAGTAATCGCACAGCATTTAATTTCAGTGTTTCAAGAACATTGCAATTAATTCAAGATATTGATGAAGATTTTTTGTTTTTAGATGGGTTAGTAAACACGGCCGCACTTTCTAGTGTGGCCTTTTTTTTTCGTACATTGCAGTACCTTATTTATTTCAAACTATGTATCCCAATTTATATTATCTAGTCGATGACTTATTCGGTATTAAATTAAATGGATTAAAGCTTATCAATTCATTCGGTTTTTTTGTAGCCATCGCCTTTGTGGCCTCTGGATACGTACTTTATCTTGAATTAAAAAGAAAGGAAGCCTTAGGTGAGTTTACACCTAAAGAAGAAAAGATTATTGTGGGAGCACCGGCTTCTACCACTGATTTAATTACTAATTTTATTTTTGGCTATTTGTTTGGTTATAAGATAGTTGGAGCCTTTACCATTGAAAATGCTTTAAATAATACACAGGCCTTTATTTTATCCTTGGAAGGAAATATGCTGGCAGGAATTGTGGTAGGTGGGCTCATGGTCTATATCAAATGGAGAGAAAAAAATAAAGAAAAATTGGCGAAGCCTGAAACCAGGACCTTTGCTGTATGGCCGCATGATAGAGTAGGTGAAGTAGTATTGCAAGCTGCCTTATGGGGTTTCTTAGGCGCTAAAATTTTTCATAACTTAGAAAATATAGATGAATTAGTAAAAGATCCTATTGGGTCACTTATTTCATTTAGTGGATTAACTTTTTATGGGGGTTTAATTTTAGCCACCATGGGGGTTATTGTATACATAAGAAAACATAATATTAGAGTCATACATTTTGCAGATGCCATGGCACCGACTATGTTATTTGCTTATGCAGCTGGAAGAATAGGATGTCATATTAGTGGTGATGGCGATTGGGGTATTGAAAATATAGCACCCAAACCTTTTAACTGGTTACCTGATTGGACCTGGTCTTCCACTTATGCGCATAATGTAGTAAATGAAGGAGTGCCTATTCCAGGATGTGAAGGTAATTATTGCAATGAATTGCCG
>CALPSK010000170.1 GCA_943326215.1 Sediminibacterium ginsengisoli
AATTTTATTTTAATCTGTATTGCGGTTTTAAGCATTTCAAAATACAACCCCACCTTGGCAGCAGAAATTTCCATCATTAAAAATACTACCCTACAAAAATGTATAGCCGTAGCAGGCATTATAACACTTTGTTTCTTTTTAATGATAATGATTGAACAAGACATTAATAGTGTTTCTAAATCTTGGTACTTTTATCCAAGTTTGGTTTGGTTGATTGTAATGCTTATTGCATCTTTGATATTTTTTATCTATTGGAGACGATTACTGAAGAACAACACGCATTTAAAGGAAGCATTCAAAAAACTACCACAAGAATAATTTTATGAATAATCAATTTACAATTCCAAAAGCTATTATTGGATTATGGCAAATTGCTGATATGGAAAGATCAGGCAATAAAGTAGATCCGGCCATTGCAGCAAAATCAATGATGCAGTATTATGAAAATGGCTTTACCTGTTTTGATATGGCCGATCATTATGGATCATCAGAAGAGATTGCTGGTTATTGCAAAAAACATTTCGCACCTGCTGGCATTCAATTTTTTACTAAATGGGTGCCTAGTCCGGGCGTCATCACAGAAAAAACAGCTTTAGCCGCAGTTGAAAAAGCTTTACAAAGACTTTCTTCACCTCAAATTGATTTATTACAATTTCATGCATGGAATTATGCCGATCCTAATTGGTTAAACGCGCTTTATGCATTAAATACATTAAGAGAAAAAGGCTTGATTGCAAATATTGGGCTTACCAATTTTGATCATATACATTTAAACATGGTCATAGCTTCAGGCATACCTGTAGTGAGTAATCAAATTGCCTATTCTTTATTAGATCAAAGAGGTAGTCATGCCATGGCGGCGACTTGTTTACAAAACAATGTTCAATTACTAGCTTATGGAACTGTGGCCGGCGGTTTCTTTTCAGAAAAATGGCTAGGTAAAGAAGAGCCTCTGCTTTCTGAATCTTTAACATGGTCACAAATGAAATACAAAAGATTTATAGATGCAGCGGGAGGATGGTCCTGGTTCCAAACCATGCTTTCTACATTATCAACTATAGCTGCTTCAAAAAATGCAAGTATAGCTACTATCGCAAGTGCCTATATGGCGCAAGCGCCAGCAGTAGGAGCAGTAATCATAGGTTCAAGATTGGGCGCATCAGAACATATAGAAGAAAATAAAAAAATACTCACCATTCAATTGACAGAGGCAGAGAAGGCCGCTATAGAATCTGTTTTAGTTAAGGCAAATAAAATTAAGGGTAACTGCGGTGATGAATATAGAAAGCCACCATTTTTAACGGCCAGTGGTGATTTAAGTCATCATATAAAAGAGTTTCCAAAACCATATGAAATAAAATTAGCTGAAGACGGAAAGACAAGAGTTTTCTCAGGTACAGAATGGGAGACAATGGCAGGTTATGCAAGAGCTGTGAAAAAAGGCAATCATATTTTTGTTTCTGGAACAACTGCTACACATGTGAATACCATTATTGGAGGAAATGATCCTGCAGCACAAACACATTTTGTGATTGACAAAATTGAAGGTGCATTACATTCACTAGATGCTACATTAGAAGATGTAGTTAGAACTAAAGTTTTTGTGGCAGATATTAATCAATGGGAAGCCATTGCAAGAGCACATGGCGAAAGATTTGCGCATATTCAACCTGCCAATACAATGGTAGAAGCTAAATTAGTAGGTAGTGGATATTTGGTAGAAATTGAAGTGGATGCTATTGTAAGTTAAATGATTACTCTAATTCTATGCATATATTAAAACCCTTTATATTAGTTTTTACTTTTCTATCGCTCTCCCTATTTTCATTGGGTCAAGATGGTTATAAAATAAGGACTGGGGACCCCAATGGTATTAATAAGTGGTACATGGGTAGACAAATTGCACAAGTAATGAGTCATTACGGAATAGATTGGCTTGAAAGGGATGAAAGAGAAATGGAAGAAAATACCTCTCTATTATTAAAAAATTTAGCTGTAAAACCAGGTATGGTTATTGCAGATATAGGAGCGGGCAGTGGCTATCATAGTGCACTGCTTTCAAAAATGCTGGGAACGGGTAAAGTTTTTGCAGTAGACGTTGAACCGGAAATGATTGCCTACTTAAACGAGAGAATCAAACAGGAAAAATTATCACGTATTGTACCGGTATTGAGTAAAGAAAAAGAACTGTCTTTACCAGATAATTCCGTTGACATGATGTTGTTAGTAGACGTATACCATGAATTTTCTTACCCTTATGAAATGGCTTTGTCGATGCGAGCTGCCTTAAAGCCGGGTGGTAAATTAGTATTGGTAGAATTTAGGTCCGAAGATCCAGCTGTGCCCATTAAAACCATTCATAAAATGAGTAAAGTGCAGGCCATTAAAGAATTTAAAGCAGCAGGTTTTATATTTGATAAAAATATAGATAATCTTCCATGGCAGCACTGCATGATTTTCACAAAGCAGTAATAAATAAATAATAAAATGGTCAATAAATTATTGAAAACGGCAATGGGTAGACTAAGAATTATAGCATTTATGGAAGGTTGTTCGTATTTACTTTTAGGATTTACGATGATTTTAAAATACAAATTTTCTATGCCACAGCCCAATTATATTGTGGGCTTGGCTCATGGAATTCTTTTTGTTCTATATATTGTTTTACTGCTTCAAGTTTCATTTTTACATCGCTGGAGCTTAGTTAAAATGTTTATGGCTTTTTTAGCTTCACTTATTCCTTTGGGAACTTTTTATGCAGATAAAGTACTGTTTAGAAAATTTAATCAATAAAATACTCAAAAACCTGGAGCTTTCTCAAGAACATAGACTATTCTTATATAGATGTAAATGATTTTATAGCTTGCTTATGTGTCGATAGGTTTGAATTCCCTGGTGATTTACTTGACAAGACTCAAATAAAGGAGAAAAGCTATTTAGGATGGCCGCTAATTCTATTTTTTTAACAGGTCGAGCTGTATCAAAAAAATCAAAATTCCAATTTTTCCATTGTCCCTTTATAAAACTTTTATTTTTTTCAAAAGATAGGTTATTCAGTAAGCCTAATAAATCGATGGCCTCTTTTATGGACAAGCTATCTGAAGCGCTGTTGTATTTCGGAAAATAGTTATTCCAAATAGATAAAAATAATTTTCCTTCTACTTGCATCATTGGATCAAAATAAGTTTGATTGGCCCATCCAACGGGAACACCTCTTCCTCTTAACAAACCAATAGCTCCTATTTTTTGTGTAGCTATAAAATGTGGGTGATCATTAGGCACATCTATAAAAGGCATAATATACACTCCTGCGTCTAGTAAACTTGCTTGTACCTTTCTTACTGAAACTGCTTGTACAGCTTGTCCAGTTCTTACGCTAATGGCAGCTAAGGTACCAGCAGCTTGTCCAATTTGCAATACGCAGGGTTGCAAACGAGTTGTTCCATTCACAATATTTGATACACTTATAGATTTTTCTGCTACAATAAAATTGGAATAATTTGCTGGAATTAATGCGCCTAATGGAATATTAAAACTGGGTACTGGATAAAAATCTAAGTGCTGGGGTGCTGCAGCATTTTTTTTATGATGATGGTCAATAGGGTAGTCACCTACAGCAATGCCAGTTCTATATAATGCATCCTTAGTGTTATAAGGACTAGAGATATGTTTTACATTCATTCTTACTAAACCTCTCAGCCTTCTTGATTCCCTGTGGTAA
>CALPSK010000171.1 GCA_943326215.1 Sediminibacterium ginsengisoli
AGTTTTCTCATAAATGATGCCAAGGCCCAAAATATTGACTGTTTTATTACCAGCGACCTTAAATACCACGACTTTTTTGAGGCCGATGGCCAAATTTTACTGGTGGATATAGGCCATGGACAGAGCGAACAATGGGTCGCTTCCCTAATTGTTGCAAATTTAAAGCTTAAATTCCCTACCTTTGCCGTCCTCGAATCCTTGGTAAACACAGAACCTGTGCACTACCTTAAAGATTGAGGTTCACTTATTTAAGAGCATCCAAAAAATTTGAAAATATGGCATCAGTCAAAGACTTTTCGGTTGAAGAAAAATTAGTTAATCTTTATAAACTTCAAAGAGTAGATAGCAGTATCGATGAAATTGAAATTCTTCGTGGTGAATTACCTATGGAAGTAAAAGATTTAGAAGATGAAGTTCAGGGTTTGCAAAACAGACAAACTAGAATTGAAGAAGAGATTAATGGTATCACAGAATTTATCGATGAGAAAAAAGCAATGATAAAGACTAGTGAGGAGTTAATTGCTAAATACGAAAAACAAAGCGAGAACGTGAAAAACAATCGTGAGTTTGAAGCTATTAACAAAGAATTAGAAATGCAAGGCCTAGAGATTAAATTAGGCGAAAAACATATTCGTGACGCAAATGAAGAATTAGCAGAGAAAATTAAGATCTTGGACGCTGCTAAGAAAACAATTGCTGTGAAAGATGGCGTTTTAACCCATAAGAAAAGCGAATTAGAGAAAATTATCGCCGATACTGAAATTGAAGAGAAAGAATTAAGAAAGAATAGCGAAGATGCACGCGGTCATATTGACGAGCGCTTATTATATAGCTACGACCGTATTAGAAATAGCTACCACAATGGCCTAGCCGTGGTAACTGTTGAAAGAGATGCTTGTGGTGGTTGCTTTAACTCTATTCCTCCTCAACGTCAAAGCGAGATTCGCTTGCACAAAAAAATCATCGTTTGTGAAAACTGCGGTCGTATTTTAGTAGAGGAAGATGTAACGAAAGAGTCTAAAAAGAAATAGAACTAAAATAGTTTAAAAAAATATACACGAAAGGGTGGCCTAACAGCTGCCCTTTCTTTATTTTTACCCTATGAGAAAATGGTGTTTGCTTACAATTTTATTTTTGGGACTGGGTGGGAACCTATCTGCTCAATATCAATATAATTGGAACGACAAGTCTCAACAAATTTATGATGCCATTACTTCTTTAAGAATACCAGAAGCCAGAAAATGGTTAGAGCTAGAGAAAAAAAATAGCCCTACCAATTTAATTAACCCTTTACTTGAAAGCTACGCCGACTTTTATCAGCTATTCTTTAATGAAAATAAAAGCGAGTACGAAAAGCTATATCCACTCTTTGAAAAGCGTTTAGAAGTTTTTGAATCGGGTCCGAAACAATCTCCTTATTATTTATACTGTATAGGTGTAACGCATTTACATAAATCATTGGTGGCTATTCGATTTGATAAAAACCTCGATGCCGCTTTAGAATTTAGAAAAGCCTATCTGACTTTGAAAGACAATAAAAAAGCCTTTCCCAAATTCACCCAAGGCGATGTCTACTATGGCTTAATGACTACTATTATTGGTACTGTTCCTAAAGCCTACCAATGGATGGCCAATGTTTTAGGCATGACTGGTAAAATTACCGAGGGTAATGCCTTAGTGCTTAAGTATATTAACAGTAAAGACGAATACAGTGCTAGATGTAGAAACGAAGCTTTATTTATCTATCCCTATTTACTCATGAATTTTGAAGGCAATCAAGAAAAAGCTTTTGTCTTTTTAGAATCGACTCCTTATAATTTTAAAAAGAATCATTACCAAGCATATATGGCGGTGAATTTATATTTAAACCATCAGCAGTCTAGCAAAGCATTAAGCATTGTGCAAGAAATGGAAAATTCAGATGCTTATTTGCCCCTTCCTTTCTGGCAATATGAAATTGGTTACGCTTATATTAATGAATTAAAATTAGAGAAAGCTCAAAAAGCATTCACAGAATTTGTTTCTACATTCAAAGGCAAGTTTTATGTGAAAGACGCTTATGAAAGATTAAGCTGGATTGCCTACATGCAGGGCGACAGTAAAAAAGCTGCTGCTTATAGAAATAATGTTTTGTCTCAAGGCAATCAAATTACCGATGCCGATAAACTCGCATTTCAAAACGCCAAAAAAGGCAGCTGGCCTCATCCTGTTTTATTAAAAGCAAGGCTACTGAGCGACGGGGGTTATCAATCACAAGCACTTGCCGTTCTTGCAGGCAAAACCACCAACGATTTTACCACAGATGCCGATAAAACTGAATTCGCTTATCGCCTTGCTCGTATATATGATTTAATGAAGGACGACGAGAATGCGATTCGCTTTTATAAGTCGGCTATTGAAAAAGGTGAAAACCTGACTGAATATTTTGCCGCCCGTGCCGCACTTCAAATAGGCTTAATTTATGAGCACAAGGGCTTATATTCTAAAGCCATTGAGTATTTTAATAGCTGTATTGCTATGAAAAACCACGCTTTCAAAAATTCCTTGGACCAGAAAGCAAAGTCGGGTATTCAACGCTGTTTAAAACAGTAGCCGTTCTTAGTAACAAAATTTGTGCATCATTTTCGGGTAATGTATATTGCAGCTTGCGATGTTAACCAAATTAGAAATACAAAATTATATCTTAATAGATCATCTTAGTATTGATCTATCCAACCAACTCTCTGTTATAACAGGTGAGACGGGTGCAGGTAAAAGTATTATTATGGGTGCCCTGGGTTTAATATTGGGCGACCGCGCCGATAGCAGCGTTTGCAGAGATGCAACAAAGAAATGTTTTATTGAAGGTATTTTTAAACTAGCTAACGCTAAAACACATCAATCATTTTTTCAAGAAAATGAAATTGAATTCAATGATGAACTTATTATTAGAAGAGAAATAAATGCACAAGGAAAATCGAGGGCCTTTATAAACGATACCCCAGTAACACTTACTATATTAAAAGATTTAACCAGCAAACTAGTAGACCTACACCAACAGTTCGATACCATGGCCCTTGGTGATACCGATTTTCAACGAACCGTTATTGACGCATTGGCTTCCACTCAAAAAGAATTAGCCGACTACCAAGCATCGTATACCCATTGGAAAGAAAACGAGAAAAAATTACAAAGTCTAATTACGCAAAAAGAAGATTTTGAAAAAACAGAAAGCTATAAGCAACATTTGCACGAAGAATTAGCAGGTTTGCAATTACAAGAAAATGAATTAGAAAATTTAGACCAAGAATTAAAGTTTTTAGAGAATGCGGTGGGTATAAAATCGCAATTAGCAGCCTCCATTCAAATACTAGACCACTCCGATAACCCCATTGTGCAACAACTAAAACAAATGGGACATAATTTAGAAAGCATTGTAAAATGGCAGCCCGATTTTGCAAGCTTAGTGGCTAGGTTAAAAGCTGCACAAATTGAAATTGCCGATATCGCCAGCGACTTAAGTACTTGGCAGGATAAAATAGACTTTGACGATAAAAAAATTGCTTCTATTCAAGAACGTCTTTCCCTTGGTTATAATTTATTGAAAAAACATAAAGTACAAACTACTGCAGAGCTATTAAGTATTGCAGCGCAGTTAGAAAAAGATTTAACTGAAGTACTCAACTTAAATGATCAAATTACTTCGCTTACTACCCTAGTAAAAAAATTAGAAAAA
>CALPSK010000172.1 GCA_943326215.1 Sediminibacterium ginsengisoli
ACTTTAGGATCTACTGCATTATCTCTTAGTAAAAAAGCAGGGCCATGATCACGGCACCAAGCATCGTTGGTAGGATGCATAAAAAACTGAACGCGCTCTAAATTCACCCCTGCTAATTGCAACATTTTTTGAGCAGAGTTGCGCATTTTCTCATCCACTACATTTATGCAAACTCTCTCTGTTAAAGAAACAATTTTTACAAACTCGGTATAGGAAGGATAAATACTGGCAATTTTACCAGGCCAACTTTCTTCTTTATGGGGCCAACTTAACCAAATGGCATCATGTGCTGCAAATTCAGCGGGAAAATAATAGCCTAAAGATTTGGGTGTCGCGTTGGTCATTTTATAATAGTGTCTGCTTAATTTTATTTGTTTGTTTTCTTAAAGTTGAATCTTATTTATACTAGCAAGAAACAGTTAGTTAGTTAGTTTAATTATTCAGTTTCTTCATCTAAATATCTTTTAGTAATAGGCCCATAAGAATCAATACGGCGATCGCGTAAAAACGGCCAATGTGTTCTATAGCTATCCGATTTTTCTGTATCAATATCAATTACGGCCACTTCTTCTTTATCATGAGATGCTTCGTATAATAAAGTTCCAAAGGGATTACTTACAAAACTACCACCCCAGAATTTCATCAATCCATTTTGTTCAAGTCCTACTCTATTCACACTAATCACTGGTACTCCATTGGCAACCGCATGGCTTCTTTGTATTGTTTGCCAAGCATTGTATTGTTCTTTATTCGTGGCCTCGTCTTGTGCAGTAGCCCAACCAATAGCGGTTGGATAAAATAACATTTCAGCACCCATTAAAGTCGTAATTCTTGCAGCTTCAGGATACCATTGATCCCAGCATATTAAAATACCAATAGTGGCAAATTTTGTTTTGAAAACTTTGTATCCTAAATCGCCTGGCGTGAAATAAAATTTTTCATAATAAGCAGGGTCGTCTGGTATATGCATTTTACGGTACTTACCTAGATAAGTTCCATCGGCATCGAGAACCGCTGTCGTATTATGGTATAAACCCTCTGCTCTTTTTTCAAATAAGGAAGCAATAATAACCACCCCTAATTCTTTGGCTAAAGCTGCTAGCGTATTACTAGTTTCTCCAGGAATGGGTTCTGCTAATTTAAAATTTTCATAGGCTTCTACATCACAGAAATAAAGTGAAGTAAATAATTCTTGCAAGCAAATAATATTGGCTCCTTTTTTAGCTGCCTCTCTTACTTTTTCAATTGCTTTTAAAGTGTTGGCAGATTTAGATGCCTCACAGCTCATTTGCACTAATCCTACTTTAACAATGGCCATAATTATAAATTATAAAGGGATAAAATATTTTTAGGTGGTCTTTTGAATGATTGCCTCAAAACTACGAATACCTAATAACTTTTGGGTAATAAAACCTTCTGCATAATCTACTCCTATTTGATGCCCTAATTCCTTGGCTCTTCCTTTCACAAATTCTAAAAAAGCATTGCCCGAAATAAAAGTATCAGGCTCAGTAGAATTTGGATCGAAAAATTGTGAACTATGGGCCAGTATTGCTTCCATCTTCTTGTCCATGAAGGCACTGATATCTATTACAAAATTAGGCGTTAAATTTCTTGATTGAATATAATGAAATACTTGAGTAGGTCTCCAAGGTGCTTGTACTACTCCATTATGCGTGGTTTGAATTTTAACGAGGCCCGATAAAAAAGCAGCGTCTACTACTAAACTTGAAGCGCGACCATGATCGGGGTGACGGTCCTCAGGTGCATTGCAAAAAATAATAGAAGGTTGATATTTTCTAATAGTTTCAATAATGGCGAATTGATTTTCTTTATTGTTCTCAAAAAATCCATCGGCCATACCTAAATTTTCTCTCACACCAATGCCCATCACTTGAGAAGCCAATTGTGCTTCCTTTAGTCTTTGCGAAGTAGTGCCTCTTGTTCCAAGCTCTCCTTTGGTTAAATCTACAATACCTACTTTCTTACCTTCAGACACTGCGACTAACAAGGCCCCTGCACAACCCAACTCCACATCATCAGGATGGGCTCCAAAAGCAAGTATATCTAGTGTTTGCATATTTAATATTTTATCCTCACAAAGGTAAGTACTCAAAAGTCTTTTTTGACAAAAAACCCTCTCTTACTTGCGTAAGAAAGGGTTTGAATAAGTATAAAAAAGAATGTTTTTTAATGGTCTCTCTTTTATTGCTTCTTGGCGTAACGCTTGTTGAATTTATCAATACGACCAGCGGTGTCAACCAACATGTTTTTACCAGTGTAAAAAGGATGTGAAGTGTTAGAAATCTCCAATTTAATAACTGGATACTCTTTACCGTCTTCAAACATTACTGTTTCCTTAGTTTGTGCAGTTGATTTGCCTAAGAATTGAATACCGTTTGACATGTCCTTGAACACTACAAAACGATACGCTTCTGGATGGATACCTTCTCTCATAATTATGATTTTTAAGGATGTACGGGTTTTGCCGTACAATTTATTTAATAGGACGCAAATTTAGCTTAAACCTAGGTTGTAACCAAATTTTAAAGGCCGAAAGGGGCCAATACCCTTATTTCATATTAATATACTGCAAAGGGAGGCCTAAATTACCCGCCCTGCAAGCAGCTATAACATCTTGTAAATCATCGATTTTCTTGCCAGTCACACGTACAATATCGTCCATAATGGCCGCCTGCACCTTCAGCCCGCTCTCTTTAATGAGCTTGACCACCTTTTTGGCATCTTCCTGCTTGAGGCCATTTTTCACAGAAACATCCTTTTTGAAGATTTTGCCACTTGGAAAAGCGTCTTTTGAGAAATCGAAAGAGGAAGCCTCAATGCCTTGCTTCATAGCGCGGCTTATTAAAACATCTACAATTTGCTGAATTTTCATTTCAGAATCAGATTCTAATTTCAACATATAATCCTTCTTATTTAAATCAATCACTACATGATTGCCTTTAAAGTCGAAACGATTTGTAATTTCTTTTTTCACAATGTTGACTGCATTATCCAATGTTTGAATATCTACAGAACTAGCAATATCAAATGACGGCATACAATTTATTTTAGGATTTAAGAATAGTTTTAGGGAACCAACGTTTTGATTGAATCAAAAATACAATTCCTATCAGTATTAAAAAGGTTGAAATTAGTTCTGCTTGCGTAGGTTGAAAAGGCAGTGACATATACTTATTGTTCACTCTAATTTTTTCAATAAAATAACGCTCCCCTCCTGCAAAAATTAAATAGATACCAGTAAGTATACCTGGCTGTGTAATTTTCTTTCTAAATGCCCACATGATACCAAACAAAATAAACATGATGATAATTTCATAAAAAGTAGTGGGAAAAACAGGTACCGGTAATTCATTGCAATAATTACCTTCACATCCTGGAATAGGCACTCCTTCATTTACTACATTATGCGCATAAGTGGAAGACCAGGTCCAATCAGGCAACCAGTCAAAAGGTTTGGGAGCAAGGTTAGGAATACCCCAATCGCCATCTCCACTAATATGACATCCTATTCTTCCAGCTGCATAAGCAAATAACATAGTCGGTGCCATGGCATCTGCAAAATGTATTACTCTAATATTATGTTTTCTTATGTATACAATAACCCCCATGGTGGCTAAAATTAAACCCCCATAAAAAGTTAATCCACTAAATGAAATAAGTGACCCAATAGGATCTTTTACTAATTC
>CALPSK010000173.1 GCA_943326215.1 Sediminibacterium ginsengisoli
GAAGACTTATTAAAATGGGATCAGGCTTTATACACCACTAAGTTAATTCAACCTACCACTTTAGCTGAAGCTTTTACGCCCATGAAATTAAGTACTGGTAAAGTATCTAATTATGGTTTTGGGTGGGAGTTAATACCACAAGAAAATATTGTTTGGCATAATGGAGACAACCCAGGTTATAAAACTATTATTATTCGCTTTCTAGAAAATAGAGCTACACTTATTATTCTATGCAATAATGCCACAGATGAATTTGAAAACCTTACAGCCGATCTTAAAGAAATTATACTCAATTAAAAACAGCTTAAAAAATAATTTTAAAGTAGTAGCCTTTAGCTGAATAATTAAAATAGAAGATATTAAAAAGCCTTCCTCTATAGTAGAAGAAGGCTTTTTTGTGACCTGCTTTAATTCTTTAACACCGGCAACTGAATCACAGAAGCATCATGATAAATACGAATAGTCGCTTTTTTAAAGTCGCTATCTTTTGCTTCATAAATATTCATGAATTGTTGTGGGTTTCTATCTGCAAGTGGGAACCAGCTACTTTGTATTTGAATCATCATGCGGTGACCTTTCTTAAAAGTATGCGCAATATCGGGTAAGGTAAACTTAACGGCAGTTGGTTTATTAGGTACAAAGGCTTCTGGCTTTTCAAAGCTATTTCTATACTTGCCTCTCATAATTTCACCTCTTACAAGTTGTTGGTACCCACTCATTAAATAATCTTTATCACTGTTTTCATATTCAAAATTATCGGGGTATACATCAATTAATTTCACGACAAAATCGGCATCGGTACCCGACATAGCCACCATTAAGTCGGCCACTACTGGTCCACCTAAGGTAAGGTCTTCAGTTAGTACAGGTGTTTTATATACAAGCACATCGGTTCTTCTCGAAGTGAATTTTTGGTCATCATCCATGTATTCTCTATAATGTCTTGCAGGTTTGCTTTTCATCATATAGTTATCTGAAATATAAGGAACAGGTTTTGCAGGATCGCTAATATATTCTTCAAAACCTTTAGTAGTAGTGGCTTTATTGCCTGCTTTTAAATTTCCATTACTACTTAATAAATAAGATTGCATTTTCATATCAGCCACCGGCCAAGTGGGTAATTGTCTCCATTCATTGCTGCCTGAGAAAAAGATATTGGCTTCTTTAATTTGCTCAATGCTTCCTTTATTTTTTAAATAATAGTTAAAGAAAGGCAATTCTATATTTTGACCATACCATTCGCTGGTATTTGATCCAAATTGAACATTACCTAAATGAGTACCATCATTACTAGCCCATTGTCCATGGTACCAAGGACCCATTACTAATTTATTATTATTCTTGGCTTTGCTTTCAATGGCTTTGTATAAATTCCAAGCACCAAAACAATCTTCTGCATCATATAAACCACCCACAATTAAAGTAGCAATGTTCGGGTTAATATCCTCAACATGTTTTCTGGCATTTCTTACTTGCCAAAATTCATCATAATTAGGATGCGCCATTAAATCTTTCCAAAATTGAATACTATCGCCCATCAATTTTGTAAAATTAGTAATAGCCCCTGTTTGTAAATAAAAATCGAAGTTGTCGGGGTTGGTAAAATTAAATCCCATAGGTCCAACAGTGGTAGGCTTAGGTCTTGGCTTTCCAAATCCTGCATAAAATGCAAATCCATCGGCTAACATAAAGGCACCATTGTGGTGAAAGTCGTCTCCAATAAACCATTCCGTAACAGGCGCTTGTGGGCTAACGGCTTTTAAAGCAGGATGATTACTTAGTGTTGCTAAAGTAGCATAGAAGCCTGGATAGGATATTCCAAATACTCCTACATTACCATTATTGTTGTTTATATTTTTAACCATCCAATCAATGGCATCATAAGTATCAGTGGCTTCATCTACTTTGCCTGATTTGTTATTAGGGATATAAGGTCTTATATCTTCAAAAACTCCTTCACTCATCCAACGACCGCGTACATCCTGCATAATAAGAATGTAGTTTTCTTTTAAAAAGTATTTTCTAGGAGAGTTCCAATAAGATCGAAAAATATTTTCACCATAGGGTGCGCAAGAGTAAGGAGTTCTCTCTAATAAAATAGGATGCTTCTCTGAATTATCCTTGGGCGCATAAATGGTGGTAAATAATTTAGTACCATCACGCATGGGTACCATAATTTCTGTTTTGGTATAGTTATTGACAAACCAAGCAGAATCGATTGTTTGCGCAAAGGCTAAAAAAGGAACAAAAGCGATTAGCAGGAAAAAGTACTTTTTCATGGAATGAATATTTAGGTTAACTAAATATACTATAATTAATCCTCCACCATGTCATATAAATGATGAATGAGCCCATCGGCTAATCCTATCTTAGGAACAAGCATTTCATTGATATTGCCCCATTTACAAATGGCGTTATAGATTTTCAAGGCGGGTACAATTACCTCCGCTCGGTCTTCTTTAATGATATACTGCTTCATTCTCTCTTCCACAGATAAAGGATCCATTTCTTTATATAAGTCCTTTATTTCATCATAGCTAAGTGATTTACTTGCCTTGGCACCCTTAATCGAGTATACCTTATTAATATTACCGCCCGAGCCAATGCCCATAATATTATCATATTTTTTAGACAAGTCCTTTAGGGTTTCTTTCAATTCTTCCCAAGTACTATCCTTTACTTTATTAGTGAGTAAACGGACAGTGCCAATATTAAATGATTTTTGTACTATGATTTTCCCCTTATGGTATAAAGTAAGTTCGGTACTTCCGCCCCCTACATCTACATATAAATAGCTTTTATCATTATCTAGAAATTCTGCAATATGGTTTTCGTAAATAATTTCTGCTTCTAGCTCACCGGTGATAACCTCAATTTCAATACTGGTTTCTGCTTTTATTTCTTTGATAATTTCTTTGGCATTTTCCGCGTCGCGCATAGCACTTGTAGCACATGCCATATAATGTTCTACCTCGTATACCTTCATTAAGTTATTAAAAGACTTAATGGTATTAATAAGCATTCTTTTTTTCTGTCCGCCAATACTGCCTTTTTCAAAAACATCAAAACCTAGTCTTACTGGAATTCTTAAAAGATTTAATTTATTAAAAGTGACCTCTTTCCCTTTTTTTATGACTTCACAAATAAGTAATCTAGCTGCGTTACTTCCAATATCTATAGCTGCGAGTATCAATTTGATTCTATTTTTTTCCTATTAAGTAATGGTAAGTTTCTACCTGAGATTTCACCTTTTTTATCCGAAGGGAAGGTACATAATTATTGTTTAATTCTGAATCTAAAATTCTAGCTTTTTGATTATCTTTTAATTGAATGTTAATAATTTCAATTAATTCTTTTTTAATCTTAAGATCCAAAATAGGAACAGCCACTTCAATGCGGTGGTCTAAATTTCTTACCATCCAATCGGCACTAGAAATGTACACTTTTTCTTTTCCTTTGTTATGAAATATCATTACACGTGCATGTTCTAGGTATTGATCCACAATACTAATGGCATTAATAGGATTTTTTGCTTTCTCCATACCTTCTTTTACCGTAAGTATACCTCTTATAATTAAGTTTACTTTCACGCCAGCTTTCAAAGCCTTATACAAATGGTCCAATAAAATATGGTCGCTTAATGAATTAAGTTTAACAGTTATTTCAGCTGCATAGCCTTGTTTGGCAAATTTTA
>CALPSK010000174.1 GCA_943326215.1 Sediminibacterium ginsengisoli
CTTTGCTGGATCATTTCAATAAACCATTTAGCCGAATCAATTTTTTGTTTGATAAAAAATACGGCTTCCTTCTGCGATTTATCTTGCTTATTACCACGTTCGTATTCTTTTAGCATTAATTTATAGTCATCGCTAATAACAAGTGGTGGCGCATTGCGGCTATTCAAGGTTAATTCTAAATGACCATTATTAATAAGCACCGTAAAGTCTGGTATAATATATTTATCGGCCTCACTCATATGCCCCGTCTCAGCCCCAGGCTTTGGATTTAAAGATATAATCTGATGCAAGACTTCTTTCATTTGAGACTCCTCTAAATGCAAACTCTTCTGTATTTTATCGTAGTGCTTGCGCGTAAATTCTTCAAAATGTTTTTCAATAACCGTAATGGCTAACTTTCTTATTTCATTAGAAGCCGCCTCTTGTGCTGATATAGAACCTTCTGACAATGAAGAACCTTGTTCCAATTGTTTTCTTTTCAACTGAATGAGTAAACATTCTTGTAAGTTTCTAGCACCAATACCGGGCGGATCAAACTGCTGTACTTTTAATAATAAGGCTTCAATTTCTTTTTCTTCCACCCACATACTTTGTTTGAAGGCTAAATCATCTGCAATAGATTGCAAGGCTCTTCTCAAATAACCATCATCATCTAAACTCCCTACAATTTGTTCTGCAATTTTAAATTCATGGTCGGCTAAATCCAACATGCTCAATTGATCCATCAATAATTCATGTAAACTTTGTTCTGCTCTAATAGGAATGACCTTATCATTATCTAGTTCTGGGTAATAATCGTCCTTGGTTTTATAATCAGCCACATCTCCTTCATCATCAAAACTATAATCACTTAATTCTTCATTGCTCATTTCAAATTCATCTACTGGAATCGCCTCCTCTTCCTCCAAACTGCCTTGCAATAAATCATCCGGCATTTCTTCTACCGATTTTTCCATATCTCCTTCCAATAAATCGGCATTCATTTCTAAGGCTGGATTTTCTTCCAACTCTTCTTTCACTCTTTGTTCTATTTGGGCAGTAGGAATTTGCAACAACTTCATCAGTTGTATTTGCTGTGGCGACAGTCTTTGTAATTGTCTTTGTTGCAAGGATTGGCCTAATGACATAATCGCTGCTTTAAGAAATTGCTTTTTTTATCACGCTTAAAAAAGCAGCTCCTTTTTCATGCACTTGCTCTTCCGTCCATAATAAACTAATGGCGGTAGAGATACATCTACTCATGATGGCATCGCTTTTTTCAAAAGATTTTGTACTTAATGCAGCTAATGCTTTTTGTTGTGCTTCATTTAAAGCAGAAAGACTTTGTACATTTTTAAGATGCGCCCACTTTTTGATATAATGCCAGTTGTTCGCATACCAATAAAAATTACCTGCTAATATATTCGCCTGCTTCATGGCCTCTATTACTTTTTCAGTGGCTTCATGTGAAGGTAAAAACCAAGTTAAAAAACTACCACTATCTCCTGCAGGATCTGGGATTGTTCTAAATGCAATACCAGGCACTTGCTCTATATAGGATTTTAAAATTTGATTATTCTTTTTTTGGATCACTAAAAACTGATCTAATTTTCTTATTTGTGCAAGACCTACTGCAGCATGCAATTCACTAATTCTAAAATTATATCCTAAGAAAGGATGTAAGTCCGCTCCTCTATCCACACCTGCATGATCGTGTCCATGATCGGTGTAAGCATCTGCCTTGGTATATACTTCTTTACTATTCGTCATCACCACACCCCCTTCACCACAGGTAATTGTTTTTACAAAATCAAAGGAAAAAGTACCTGCATGTCCAATAGTACCTAACGCCTTTCCTTTATAAGTGCCTCCAATACTTTGACAAGCATCTTCTAATAATATTAATTGATGTTTATCGCAAATAGCTTTTAAGGCATCTAAATCGGCCATGCTTCCACACATATGAACGGGCATGATACATTTTGTTTTAGGAGTAATCGCCGCTTCCACAGCTGCTGGGTCTAAAGTAAGTGAGCTATCGATATCTACTAAAACAGGCACGGCGCCCACACTTAAAATGGCTTCAAAACTTGCCACAAAAGTAAAGGCAGGCATAATCACCTCGTCACCAACACCTACACCTAATGAGACCATCGCAGTGGTTAAGGCCGCAGTACCACTAGATGTTAATTGCGCATATTGAGTACCAAAACGGCTACAAATAGCCTGTTCTAGCTCTTTTGATTTCCAGATCCCTTTTCTAGGGCCATCAAAACCATAACGCATTAGAATACCGGTCTCTAGGACCTCATTCACTTCTTTTTTTTCTTCCGCTCCAAAGAATTCAAAACCTGGCATACCCTTTCGTTTTATTGATAAACAAAGGTAGTTTAAAAAACGAAAATTGGGTGTTTTTCAGTAATTTGCGCCCGTAAAAAAACTACACCGAATTTATGGAATACAGCAAACTAATCGCCGTTTCTGGCCTACCAGGATTATTTGAATTATTGACCAGCAAAAGCGATGGCGCGATAGCTAAATCACTAGAAAATGATGCCACTCAATTCATTAGCTCAAGAGCGCATCAGTTCTCTCATTTAGAGAGTATTGAGGTATTTACGACCCGCGAAAACGTTTTTTTAGCGGAAGTATTTATTGCCATGGGTAAATCTAAGGAAGCCTTACCAAATGAGAAAGAACCCAAATCGGTAGAAGCCTACTTTAAAAAGACTTACCCTAATATGGACTTCACAAGAGTGTATGCAAGTGATATGAAGAAAATGATAAAATGGTTTGCACAATTGCAAAAGCATAAGGTAGAACCTACCTTACCTGAACCAGACGACGAAGAAGAAGCAAAGGCATAGGCCTTTGCTGATGAAAGAGTAAAACTATCAGGCCTTTGCTGATGACAGAGTCACACAATTTTGACTTACCACCCACTAACTTATATAAAAAGCTTACCTAACCTAGGGTAAGTTTTTTTTTATCCTTAAATTGCAATACCGCCAATGGCTATAAGTAGCGATTGCATAAATAATTACACATGAAAAAAATACTAGTCATCCTTACGCTTTGTTTATTTTTTATTACGCAGGGCTTTTCGCAAAGCAAGGCAGAAAAAAAATGGATTAAACATCAGTTTAAACAATTGTCATTAGACGAGAAGATTGCTCAATTAATGATTATTAGAGCGCATAGTAATTGGGATGCTAAAAAATTAGATACCCTTACAGAAATTATAAAAAAATACAATGTAGGTGGTCTATGTTTTTTTCAAGGAGGTCCAGTGAGAGAAGCTATGCAAACCAACTTTTATCAATCTATTGCTAAAACACCTCTGCTTATTACTATAGATGCAGAATGGGGCGTGGGTATGAGACTTGACAGTGTTGAGATGTTTCCAAGACAACTTTCTTTAGGTGCCATTGCCTCTGATAATTTAGTATATCAAATGGGAGCCGCTGTAGCAGCACAATGTAAAAGATTAGGCATACAAGTGAACTATGCACCCGATGTTGATATTAATAATAATCCAAGTAACCCTGTTATTAACGAAAGAAGTTTTGGTCAAAATAAACAAAGAGTGATCCAACATGGTATTGCCTATATGAAAGGCATGCAAGACAATGGTATTATGGCAACGGCTAAACATTTTCCGGGACACGGGGACGTATCGGTTGATTCTCATGTTGACATTCCTATGA
>CALPSK010000175.1 GCA_943326215.1 Sediminibacterium ginsengisoli
AAAAATATAACGCTTCTGTATTGAGGGCCCACATCATTGCCTTGTTGATTCGGTGTGGTAGGATCATGTGTTTTCCAGTACACTGCTAAAATATCGTCTAAACTAATTTTAGTGGTATCAAATGCAATTTGACATACTTCGGCATGGCCTGTATTTTTATCACAAACTTGTTCGTAAGTAGGGTTCTCTACAAAGCCACCGCTATAACCGCTGGTTACTTTTACAACGCCTTCTAATCTTTGATAAATGGCTTCGGTACACCAGAAGCAGCCGGAGCCTAGGGTAATGGTTTCAGTATGGGTCATATCTATTTTTTTAGATTTTTTTTGTTTAGTCGGTTGTGCACAGGCCGAGAGGCAAATAAAGGATAGTAATAGTAAAGAAGCTTTATTTAATAGTTTCATAAGTTAGGGCTTGTCTTTTATTAATGGGGAAATGGGTTTTTATCCGGTTCTAAATTATAACAAAAATAGCTTCCATTTGTTCTCATTTAGTTAATGTTTATTTAAGTAATTTCGTGCACTATTTAGTCCCTATGCGCGTATACCCGGAAAATGCCCTTTCTCAATTAGAATTTGATAAAATAACCACTATTTTATTAAACTATTGTCAGACCAATATGGGGGTAGAGCAGGTGAATGAAATGCGCATTCATACCCATCAAAAATATATTGAACAGGCCCTTAGGCAAACTGAAGAGTTTAAGTTCATTAAATTAGCGAATCAGTATTTTCCTACCGACTTTATTTTAGATATTAGAAAGGATTTAAAATTACTAGGCATACCTGGTGCGCAGTTAACAGGGGAGCAGTGGTTGCTTGTAAGAAAATTAAGCGATCATATTCAACAAGTATTTAAATGGTTCGATGCCGAAAGGCAGATGGCTTATTCCAATTTGTATGAAGTGGTGAAGTCGTCTTATTATGAAAAGGCTATTATTGAATGTATTGATTTAATTATTGACGATAGAGGTTCTGTGAAAGACAAAGCTTCTGAAGACTTATCTAAAATAAGAACGCAGTTATTTAAAAAAAGACAGGAGCTTCGCCGCATTTTTGAAAAAGTGGTGCAACGATTAGCCAAGTCGGGTTATACCGCCGACATAGATGAAAGCTTTAGCAATGGCCGAAGAGTAGTAGCCGTTTTTTCTGAATACAAAAGACAGGTGAAAGGTTTTTTACATGGAGAGAGTGATAGCAGAAAAACAGCATTTATAGAACCGGAGGAAACTATTGAACTGAATAATGAATTATACGGCTTAGAACAAGATGAATTAAAAGAAGTACAAAAAATATTAAGAGCCTTAACAGCGCAGTTATCACCTTATTCAAGTTTACTACTTAGCTATGCACAAATTATTGGCAGTTTTGATTTTATAAGAGCCAAGGCATTACTAGCTATTGATATGAATGCGAATAGACCCATGGTACATAATAAAGCCATTACGCATTTAATTGAGGCCTATCATCCCTTGCTATACATATATAATAAAGCCTCGGGTAAGAAAACCATACCCGTTAATTTAGAATTAGATGACGAGGCGCGTATATTAATTATTAGTGGACCCAATGCAGGGGGTAAGACTGTTTCTATGAAAACCTTGGGCTTGAACCAAGTGATGTTGCAAAGTGGTTTGCTCGTGCCTATGAGTGCCACTTCACAAATGGGTATTTATAAACAACTATTTATTCAACTTGGAGATACACAAAACTTAGCCTTTGAATTAAGTACTTATTCAAGTCATTTATTACACATGAAGCATTTTATTGAAAATGCCAATGGTAAAACTTTGTTTTTTATAGATGAACTAGGAAGTGGTAGTGACCCACATTTAGGAGGTGCCTTTGCAGAAGTCATTTTAGAAGAATTATCACATAGACATGCACAGGGAATTGTGACCACGCATTATTTGAACTTAAAAGTAATGGCCAACCATAATAAAGGCATTATTAATGGAGCCATGCAGTTTGATGAAGTAAAGCTAGAGCCTCTGTATCAATTAGTCATAGGCAAGCCTGGTAGCTCTTATACCTTCGCCATTGCAGAGAGAATTGGACTGCCTAAACATTTAATTAATAGGGCTAGAAAATTAGTGGATACGCATCATTTTGAATTGGATAATTTATTGAATAGAACTGAACAGGATTTACAATTGGTGCAACAGGAAAGAAAAGAACTACATAAGAAACTAAAAGAAAATGATAGCTTGAAGACGGAACTTGATAAAGTACTAAACAAAGAAAAGCATGTTCAACAAATTGAATTATTAAAAGAACAGAATAGGGTTTCTGAAGAAAAATTTGCTTATTTAAAAGATATGGAGCGAAAAATAAAGCAAATCGCACTGGATTGGAAAAAGTCGGATAAGAAGGAAGAAGTGATGAAGAATTTATACAATTTATTATTTAAGACCAATGATAAAATTGTAATTAATAGATTGGCTAAAAAAGTAGATAAGCAGTACAAGGAAACAAAGCAACCCATTATTGTGGGGGCTATAGTTAAATTGAAAAAGAATTATCAGGTGGGAGAAGTCATTGGCTTTAAAGGAAAAAGAGCCATTGTAAAAGTAGGTCAGCTTCCAATGAATATAGATTTGGAAGATTTATTGGTGGTAGAAAGAATTGAAGAGCCAAAAAAGAAATAAATTTCAAGTTATGGTAATAGATAAATTAAGTGAGATAAATAAATACGCTGGTTTGCATCCTCGTTTTGCAAAGGCCATAGATTATATTGTAACCTCTTCTTTTTTAAATATGGAACCCGGCACTGTTCTTGTGGACGGGGAAGATATTAAGGCTATAATAATGGAAGGTAACTGTGTACCTAAGGAAGAGTCGCTAGCAGGTTTTGAATGCCACAATACTTATATATATATTCAAATTATTATTAAAGGAAAAGAGACAGTGGGTTGGAGAGCAAGAACGAGTTGTTCGATGGCCAAGGGTGAATATAGTGAAGAGAAGGATGTTTTATTTTATGCCGATGCACCGACCATTTTTTTTGAATTACAAGCCGGTATGTTTAGTATTTATTTCCCTGAAGATGTGCACGCACCCATGATAGGGGAAGGACTCATTAAAAAAGTGGTTATGAAGGTTAGGGTTAAATAAATCCAATTAATATACTAATTTTATTATATGAAAAAAGGCCCTGATTATATACTATTGTTTTTCGCAGCTATATATTTAATAGTACATTTTATTCCCGATTTAGGGGGCGCCGATGTAATGGGAGCTCAGTGGTTGTATACCAGTGTGGTGGATTTGGTGGTAGTCGGCTATATATTTATAAATAGAAAAACATACAGTGAAGCTATATCCTCTGTATTCAGTCATCAATTTACGCTTCTATATACCTTTTATTTTATTTGGGCACTCATTTCTATAAGCTATGCAATGAATGCCATTGAGGCCATTGTCTGTTTGGCAAGATTAGCAAGTACCTTTTTTATTTTTACTAACCTTGCTATTTTATTATATAAAAAAGATATTAAGAATTACTATTTACCAGTAGCGCTTTTAATTACTTTAGTACTATTTTTCGATGCTTTTTATGTAATCAATACTTTTAAGCAAGCCATAAATTCTGAACTGGGTACATTTAACCCCAATAGTGCAACAGGTAATAATGGGAATAAAAACGTGATGGCAGCAAGCCTAATCATTA
>CALPSK010000176.1 GCA_943326215.1 Sediminibacterium ginsengisoli
ATTGATTTGCTGATGGCATAATTGAATACTTTAATTGAATTGATAAAATACAATTCAATTTACTTAAAAAATTTGTTCATTCTGCGCTAATTCCATATCCATACCAATAAACTTGACTAATAACTTATATTGGCGTAAATTTTCCGTCCAAAGATCGCGAGGTAGAGCAGCGGTAGCAGGTCGGGCTGATAACAATTTAAGATAGAGCGCAAGGTTGAAATTAAAATATTGATAATGAACCACTTGGGTAATTACTAACTGGTTTTTTTGTGTCTGTGCTAGATTTCTGTTCTAGATTTTTATGCTAGTATTTTCTCAAATTCATCTTAAATAAAATAAAACCTAATGTCTTTAATTTGCCATCGTGGTCAAAAAATCCAATCTCAACTCTTGAGTTAATTGGTCATATTGGATTACAGGGTAGACATGCTGGAGCTTTTATTTATTTTAAAAATATTTAAGTATTCAATTTAAGTGAGCGATCAAATACTTTTAATAAAGAAAATTAAATCTGATCTAAATTGATAAAGAAATAGTAAATTTACATGTTAGATATATTTGACTTATTAAAATTTTAGTAATTATGATTAAATTAATGAAACCTATTTTTACATTCATTTTTTTAGTAATAAGTATTATATCTTATTCTCAAAAAAGTAAAGAAAATTTAGATAAAGAAATTCTTCGTTTGTTAAACAAATATTTTAGTACAACAATTTCTTCATCTTCTATTTTATCTCAAAATTCTAGTGGTAATCCTATTGTAGCGACACGAGAATTTAAAATAAAAAACGATACTCTATTTATCTATTTTCAAGATAGAAAAGATTTTTTAACAGGCCTGACTTTAAGTGATACTAGCATTATTCCATTTAATGAGATTCATAAAGTATTATTACAAAAAGGTGTCGGTAATGATGAAAGTCCGGCAATAGCAGTTGAATTTTTTAAAAAAAAATATGATAGATTATCAATTTCTAATAGTGGAAAAAATTATGTGAAGGAATTATCTCAGATAAACGGAGCTAATATTTCTCAAAAAATGAATGGACAAATTGCAGGAGTAAATGTGGGTGGAGATAATTCCCCCGGTGGGATCCCAAAAGTTCGTATAAGAGGAATAAGTTCACTTTTATCAAATAATGATCCACTTTATATTGTAGATGACGTACCGATTAAGAATATAAATATAATTAATCCTGATGATATTGCTTCTGTTGAAATACTTAAAGAAGCTTCTGCAACATCATTTTATGGAGTTCGAGGAGCAAATGGTGTTGTATTGATTAAAACAAAAAAAGATTTAGAATCACTATCATCCTATAATCAAATAATAAACGAAGATTTATCATATTCAATCTGGGTCTTTGGAAAATTAGCTAAAGAGATAAAGAAATTAAATGATGACAAAAAATTAATACAAATTTTAAAAAATAGAACGAATCTGACTTTACAATAAAAATAATTTCAATTATACTGCGCTAGATAATGACCTAAAGAAACCATAAATAACCCCATATTTCCCCGTCCAGCGCTAGTTTCAATTTAAAGAGTATAAACTTGGCTAATAACTTATATTGGCCTACCTTTGCCGTCCAAACATCGCGAGGTAGAGCAGCGGTAGCTCGTCGGGCTCATAACCCGAAGGTCGGAGGTTCGATCCCTTCCCTCGCAACATCATCCCGCTCCCGATTCCTATCGAGAGCGGATTTTTTTTGTAGTAAGTTTGCATAGTAAAAGGGGAAATTAAAGGGTAAATCATCAAAATAGAATGAAAGCAGGGTTTGTAAACATATTTGGAAGGCCAAACGCCGGTAAAAGCACTTTACTGAACGCCATTATGGGCGAGAAAATGGCGATTGTCTCCTCCAAGGTACAAACTACCCGTCACCGTATTAAGGCCTTTTTAAACAAGGAAAACGAGTACCAGATTATCTTTTCAGACACACCCGGTATCATCGACCCTAAGTACAAGCTGCACGAGAAAATGATGGGGGCAGTTAAGAGCGCTTTGGAAGACGCCGATGTGGCGCTTTTAATGGTGGATATGCGTGACGATATCAAGGAACTAGATGAATTATTCGCTTCTTTAAAGCTAAAAGTACCCTGTGTGGTGGTCTTAAATAAGTCGGATTTGGCAGTAGGTACCCAGGTAAAAGAGGCGGTGACCTTTTTTAAAGAGAAGTCTTATTGTACTAAAACTATTTCAGTTAGTGCGTTGAATAAGAGCGACATAGAAAGGTTATTGAAACTTGTGATTGAAATGATTCCAGAAGGAGTTCCTTTTTATAGTGAGGACGATTTAAGCGATTTACCCACTAAGTTCTTTGTAAGTGAATTAATTCGGGAGAAGATATACCAGCTCTTTGGAGAGGAGATTCCTTACCATACAGCTGTGCTAGTAAACTCATTCAAGCAACAGCCCTTATTAATTAAGATACAGGCCGATATTATTGTCAATAGAGAAACCCAGAAGGCCATAATTATTGGGGAGAAGGGTAAGATGATTAAGGAAATTGGTACTTTAGCAAGAAAGGATATTGAGGATTTTATAGGCTCTAAAGTGTACCTGGAATTGTTTGTGAAAGTAAAGCCTAAGTGGAGAGACAATGAGACAAAATTAAAAGAATTTGGATACTAATTAATTCGAGTATCAATATTTATTTAATATATTGATAATGAATGAATTAAAATAGTATAATTGAATATTAAATATACATTATTATGAGCTATACAGTGGCTATTGTTGGAAGGCCAAACGTAGGAAAAAGCACTTTGTTTAATCGTTTCTTAGAGGAGCGTAAAGCCATCGTGGACGATATTAGCGGTGTTACTAGAGACCGTCAATACGGGTTAACTGAATGGGCGGGTAAAACCTTTAACGTCATAGATACGGGTGGTTTTGTACCCGATTCTCGCGATATGTTTGAAACCGAGATTCGCAAGCAGGTAAAGATTGCTATTGAAGAGGCGAACTCTATCATTTTTATGGTAGATGCTGCGGTAGGTTTAACAGATTTAGACGCTTCTATGGCCGATATGCTTAGAAGAAGTACTAAGCCAGTTTATGTGTGCGTAAATAAAGTAGATAATTCGACACGCGCTTTAGAAGGAACCGAGTTCTATGGAATGGGTTTTGAACATAACTATTTTGTGAGTTCAATTTCTGGTAGTGGAACGGGCGAGCTTTTAGACGCTGTTACCAACGATATTAAGATTAAAGAAGTTAGCAACGACGATGAAGAAATACCTGAACCAGTAGAAGGTGAGCAAGAGGTATTGCCTATTCCTAAAATTGCTATTATGGGCCAGCCCAATGTTGGTAAGTCTAGTTTATTGAATGCCATGATTGGTCAGGATAGAACTATTGTGAGTGATATTGCAGGCACTACCCGTGATACGATTCATACACATTATACCATGTTCCAAAAGGAATTTATTCTAATTGATACTGCCGGTATTAGACGTAAGAATAAGGAGAAAGACGATCTTGAATTTTACTCCATTATCAGAGCCATTAAAGCCATGGACGAGGCCGATGTATGTTTACTAGTAGTTGACGCCACTAAAGGTGTTACTGCCCAGGATTTAAGCATATTTAGCCTTGCATCTAAGAAGGGTAAGGGAATTATTGTTTTAATAAACAAATGGGATTTAATAGATAA
>CALPSK010000177.1 GCA_943326215.1 Sediminibacterium ginsengisoli
GTGGGCTTAAATGCTATACTAGTTTCTTTATTATATAAGAAGCATCCTTCGCAATTAAAATTTGTTTTAGTCGATCCGAAGAAAGTGGAATTAAGTTTATACCGTGTCATTGAAAAACATTTCTTAGCAAAACTACCTGGAGAACAAGACGCTATTATTACAGATACTAAAAAAGTAATCAATACACTGAACGCATTATGTATTGAGATGGACAACAGATATGATTTATTAAAAGAAGCAGGTTGTAGAAATATTAAAGAGTATAACGATAAATTCACGGCACGTAGGTTAAACCCAGAAAAAGGGCACCAGTTTTTACCTTTTATAGTTTTAGTCGTGGATGAGTTTGCCGATTTAATTATGACAGCGGGTAAAGAAGTGGAAATGCCTATTGCGCGTTTAGCACAGTTAGCAAGAGCGGTGGGTATACATTTAATTATTGCTACACAAAGACCAAGTGTAAATATTATTACAGGAACTATTAAAGCGAATTTCCCTGCGCGTATTGCTTTTAAAGTATCTAGTAAAATAGATAGTAGAACTATTTTAGATGCAGGTGGTGCAGAACAATTAATTGGTAAAGGAGATATGCTGGTAAGTTATAATGGTGAAATTACGCGTTTACAATGTGCGTTTGTAGACACTCCAGAAGTAGATCGCGTTTGTTCTTTTATTGCCGATCAAAAAGGATATCCTCAAGCATTCTTATTACCTGAATACGTGGATGAAAAAGAAATGGATGCAGGTAATTTTGATTCAGGGGCTAGGGATGTACTCTTTGAAGAAGCAGCCCGACTTATTGTAAGTGCTCAAATGGGGTCGACCTCTTTAATACAAAGAAGAATGAAATTAGGCTACAATAGAGCAGGCAGGGTAATGGATCAATTAGAATCGGCAGGACTGGTAGGCCCTAGCCAGGGTTCTAAGCCAAGAGAGGTTTTGTACAAGACGGAGGCCGATTTAAACACCTTTTTAAAGAATCTCGATTAATAGAAACTTTGGTAGGCCCGCTGGCCTTAGGCCTTTCTGTCTAATCTTAGTCATTTGTTTAAAAATTGGCTCAATATTAATATATACTTAAACATCGTTTCATTATTTTTGTCGAAACATCCATGTTTTAATCATTTGCTAATTATGAGAATCCCCTTAATTCTTCTTGCATTTTTAACCAGTTTCACCTTAAATGCCCAAAAAGACGCATCTGCTAAGGCAATCTTAGACCAAATGGGCGCAAAAGTGAAGGATTCTAAAGGAATACTGGCAAGCATTCAAATGGTGTCCAAGAATAGCCAAGGCAAGGCAATGGGGACCAAGCAGATAAGTTTGAAGATGAAGGGTGAGAAGTATTATCTAAAACAAGGACTGATGGAAATACTTTGTGACGGTAAAATAATCTACAATTTCGACGGGGCCAATACCATTTCAAAGTCAAGTGTAGCGGAGTCGGATCAAACCCTAAGCCCTCAAAAATTATTAGCAGGTAACTACGATAAAGACTTCAATTACAATTTGTTAGGTCAAACTCCTTCTAAAGCAACTATTGAGCTCGTACCCCTAGACAAGCGCAAGAGTTTTCAGAAAGTAACCCTGGTTATAGACAAGCTAAAATCGGCCCTTTCTTCGGCCTCCATACTAGATAAAAGCAATAATAGCACCCTTGTAAAAGTGCTTTCTATCAATTATAATGCTGTTTTAGCCGATAATCTATTCCTATTCAATAGGGCCAAGTACCCAAAAAACGTGGAAATTTTTGATTGATTTACGCCTTTTTACACGTATCTTCGCAGCCGAAATAAAAAAATAAAACCGTAGTTAATAGTTAACTACAAAAAAAGAAGTTTTACAATGGCTATATTAACATCAGAAAAGAAAGCAAGCATTTTTGCTGAATTTGGCGGAAAAGCAACTAACACAGGTTCAATTGAAGGACAAGTTGCTTTATTAACCGAGCGTATTGCGCACATTTCAGGTCACCTGAAAGCAAACCACAAAGACCATTCAACTCAAAGAGGTTTAATGCAATTAGTGGGTCAGCGTAAGCGTTTATTGGTTTATTTACAAAAACATAACCTAACGGGTTACCGCGCACTAATTGAAAAATTAGGCTTAAGAAAATAATCAACAAAAACAAATTATAGGCTGTCCCAACTGTACAACACGGTTGGGATTAGTCGTTTATATACTATCGATTCTAGCAAAGAAAAGATTTAAAAAAAATTAAAATGATAACACAACCTAAATCAGTCAAGTTTGAAATAAATCCAGGACAAGAGGTATTTATTGAAACAGGTAAATTAGCACGTCAAGCAGATGGTGCTGTTACTGTAAGACAAGGCAATTGTATTTTACTCGCCACCGTTGTTGCGAATAAAGATCCTAAAGAAGGACAAGACTTTTTCCCTTTAAGCGTAGACTACCAAGAAAAATTTGCATCTGCAGGTCGTATTCCTGGTTCTTTCTTTAAAAGAGAAGCGCGTTTAAATGATTATGAAATTTTAACCAGCCGTTTAATTGACCGTGCACTTCGTCCTTTATTCCCAGAAGATTATTTATGTGATGTACAAGTATTAATCTCTTTGATATCAAGTGATGAAAATGTAATGCCCGATTCATTAGCCTGTCTTGCTGCATCAGCTGCATTAGCTGTTTCAAATATTCCTATTAAAGAAATTATTTCTGAAGTACGTATTGGTCGCATCAAAGGAGAATTTATTATCAATCCTTCAAAAGCACAATTAGCAATTTCTGATTTTGAATTTTTAATTGCGGCTACTGAAAAGAATTTGATGATGGTAGAAGGAGAAGCAAAAGAATGTTCTGAAGAAGAATTAGTACAATGTTTAGAAATTGCACATGAAGCCATTCGCAAACAAATTAAAGCACAAGCGGAGTTAAGAAAAGTAGTAGGTATCACTGAAGTGCGTGATTATAAAAAACCAGAACAAGATATAGCCATTAAAGAAAAAGTATATGCATTCGCCAAAGAGAAAGTAACTGCTATTGCTGAAATGGGTTCTGCTAAGCATGAAAGAAGCGATGCATTCACTGCATTGAAAAAAGAAATTATTGAACATTTAGGCACTGAAATTACCGACTTGCAAAAGAAATTAGCAGGTAAGTATTATGAGGACTTGAAATGGGAATTAGTAAGAGATATGATGGTGGACAAACGTATTCGTTTAGATGGTCGTAAGTTAGATCAAGTGCGTCCATTAGCGATGGAAGTAGATCCACTTCCAACTCCGCATGGTTCTTCTTTATTTACAAGAGGAGAAACACAATCTTTAACAACTGTTACTTTAGGTACCAAGTTGGATGAGTTAATGCAAGAGACTGCAGCAAGTGCTGAATACACTAAATTTTTCTTACACTATAATTTCCCTCCCTTCTCTACAGGAGAAGTAAAGATGATGCGTGGTGTAGGTCGTCGTGAAGTAGGTCATGGTAATTTAGCTATGCGTTCTTTAAAACAAATGTTACCAGATACTACTACTTTCCCCTACACATTAAGAGTGGTGTCTGATGTATTAGAATCTAACGGTTCATCCTCTATGGCAACTGTTTGTGCTGGTTCTTTAGCTTTAATGGATGCAGGTGTTCCAATGCCTAAGCACGTAAGTGGTGTGGCTATGGGATTAATTTCAAGAGAAGATGGTAA
>CALPSK010000178.1 GCA_943326215.1 Sediminibacterium ginsengisoli
GCAAAAAGTACAACTGTAATCACAGCCGTCTTGTACTTTTAAAAAAGTACGGGTTCTATCATTTACTGAATAAGAACTTTTAAAATCGGTAACGGTGTCAATATCACAACTGCAAATTTTAGTGGCATCGCCCTTGGTTAAATTGGCTAAATGGGGAACAAGGTTAAATTTTTCTGAAGCGCCTAATACTAAATCCACGCCGGGAATTTCAGCAATTTCCTTGGGCTTTAATTGTGCATAACAACCCGTAATGACTACAAAACTTTCTGGGGCCAGTCTTTGAATTCTTCTTACCAATTGACGACATTCTTTGTCTGCATTTTCGGTAACAGAACAGGTATTGATCACATAAATATCTGCCTTCTCCGTAAAGGCCTTTTTCTCAAAGCCCTCCTTCTCTAATTGTCTAGAAAGGGTGGAAGTCTCTGAAAAATTGAGTTTACAGCCTAAGGTATGAAAAGCGACCGATTGGTTTTTCTGCATGAGGGCTCAAAGATAAAAAACCTAGGGGGAACGGGGAAATCTTAAAATATACTTAAAGAGCCTATTATGAGCCTATTAATTTCCCATTTTGGCTAGTTTCAATTAAGTTTGCAACTAATAAAACGCTAAAAATGGACTTTAAGAAAATTAATAATTGGACGGGTTGGATTGTCACTTTAATTGCATGTACAGTTTATGTTATGACCATTGAAGCAACAGGTAGTTTTTGGGATGCAGGTGAGTTTATTAGCAGTGCCTATAAATTACAAATTCCACATCCTCCGGGAGCGCCTATGTTTGTTTTAATGGGCCGTGTTTTTATTATCCTTTTTGGAGACAATCCATTAACTGCAGCAAAGGCAGTCAATACCATGAGTGCGCTTGCTAGTGGGTTTACCGTTCTATTTTTATTTTGGACCATTACGCATTTTGCCAAAAGAATGGTAGAGTCGGGCAAAGAGGTGGCGTTAACCACTCAGCAAATTATTTTAATCATGGGTGCGGGTGTGGTAGGTGCTTTAGGATATACCTTTAGCGATACCGCTTGGTATAGTGCAGTAGAAGGAGAAGTATATGCACTTAGTTCATTTTTTACCGCCTTGGTATTTTGGGCCATTTTAAAATGGGAACATAAAGCTGGCGAACCTGGTGCCGACAAATGGATCATTTTTATTTTCTATATCATGGGTGTCTCTATTGGGGTGCATCTATTGAACTTATTAACCATACCAGCCATAGTAATGGTGTATTATTTCAGACAATATAAGCCTAGCTTAATGGGAGGTTTAGTTGCTTTTTTAATTGGGGTGGTGATAACAGGTTTTGTACAAGTATTTTTAATTCAATATACCATTAAGTGGGCAGGTGCCTTTGACGTTAATTTTGTGAATTCAATGGGGCTACCTTTCTTTACTGGTTTTATATTCTTCTTCGTTTTAGTAGCTGTTATTTTAGCATTAGGTGTTCGATATGCCAATAAAAAAGGACTCTACTTTTTAAAATTAGGAATTTGGTGTACTACCTTTTTCTTATTAGGCTATACAAGTTATTTAACCACCATGGTGCGTTCTAATGCAGACCCTTCAGTGGATATGTATAATGTAGACAATCCAGTTACCTTAATGGGTTATTTAGGAAGAGAGCAGTATGGTGATTGGCCTATTTTATTTGGTCCAGATTATGTTGACAAAGTAGAGAATGTAGAAAATGGAGACCAATATGTGAAAGCAAAAACTACTTATGAGATTGCTGGTAAAAACTTTAAAAGAGATTGGTCTTCTGCGCCATCGGCTCATTTATTTCCTAGAATGTGGGACTCTGACAATGACAGAGGTCAGATGGAAACCTTTAAGGCCTTTGCAGGTGTGGAAGATGGAACGCCTCCCACATTAAGAGATAATATTAAATACTTTACCAATTACCAATTTGGGTTTATGTATTTGCGTTATTTCTTATGGAATTTTGCAGGTAAGCAAAACGATTTGCAAGGTTTTGGAAATGTAAGAGATGGTAATTTTAGCACAGGTATTTCTTTCATTGATAATTTCATTTTTGGCGACCAATCTAAATTGCCAGATAGTATCAAGAATAATAATAAAGCGCATAATTCTTTATTTATGTTGCCTTTTCTTTTAGGCATACTTGGATTTATTTATCAATATCAAAAAAATAAGAAAGACTTCATTGTTACAGGATTACTTTTCTTTTTTACAGGTATTGCCATTGTTATTTATTTGAACCAACAAAGCTTACAACCACGTGAGCGAGATTATGCTTATGTAGGGTCCTTCTATGCATTTGCTATTTGGATTGGATTGGGTGTTTTGCAAATTGCTATTTGGTTAGAGAAATTCCTTACTAAAAAAATTGCTGCTATTGCGGCCACGGTTATATCGTTTTTAGCAGTGCCTGCCTTAATGGCGCAACAAGAGTGGGATGACCATGATAGAAGTCAAAAAACTTTGCCACGCGATTTAGCACGTAATTATTTAGAAAGCTGTCCTCCTAATGCTATTTTATTCTCTTTTGGAGACAACGATACTTACCCTTTATGGTATGCTCAAGAAGTAGAAGGGATTAGACCCGATGTGCGCGTGGTGGTGAATAGTTTATTAGGTTCTGATTGGTACATGAAAGAGCTTAGATATAAGGTGAATAAGAGCGATAAGTTCGATCTTATATTTACCGAAGAACAAGTAATGGGCAATAAATTAAATGTGGCCTATTTCAATGCAGTACCTGGTTTTGGGGATGCTACTTACCATGATTTAGATTCTGTATTTAGAAATGTTATTGCAGATCCTTTAGGAAAATACCAAGCCTCTACACAAGAAGGGCCTGTGAATATATTTCCTACCCATAAGTTTAAAATACCTGTCAATAAAGCGAATGCCTTGGCATCAGGTATTGCAAAGCCTACTGATAGCCTATTAGATGAATTATTAATTGATTTCAATCCGAATAGACAGTATTTACTTAAAAATGAAATGGCTATTTATGCCATTATTGCTACTTCTCAATTCAAGAGACCTATATGCTTTACTTCTACACAAGAATTAAAAGAGATGGGATTAGATAAGTATGTGCGTCAAACAGGTATGTCTTATCAATTAGTGCCGGCAATGGTTCAAGGTATTGACGCCGATGTTTCTTATAAAAATATTATGACGAAGTTCACTTTTGGAAATGCAAAAAATCCAAATGTATACTTTGATGAAGAAAATCGCAGACATTTAAATTCAATTCGTTTAACCATTGCGCAAGTGGCTCAAGCCTTAGTGAGCGAGGGTAAATTAGACAGCGCTAGACAAATTATCAGAAAATTAGATAGCGAAACGAATGAGAAGAGTTTCCCTTATGGTATGACTTCAAATAGAGGAAATCAACATAACTATTTCTCTTATATTTTATTACAATCATGCTATGCTGCTGGTGAAATGAATGTTGCTAATAAAATTTCTAGCTCAGTATTAAAAGATTTAAATCAATCAATTGCTTATTATAAATCCTTGGGCGATCCAATGTCTGAAGATCAGTTTATGCAAAACATTGAGAATGCTTATCAGAGTAAGCCTAATAGCTTAAGCAATAAGCAAGTCGTGTTTGTTCAAGACGCCTTAACAACTTATCAGTTAATAGCAGCCATTACTAAAATGAGTCAAGA
>CALPSK010000179.1 GCA_943326215.1 Sediminibacterium ginsengisoli
AGAAGAACTTAATTCTACTTTCGCTTTCTCAGCCGCTTCTTTTAAACGCTGTAAAGCCATTGGATCTTTTCTTAAGTCAATTGCTTCTTGTTTTTTAAATTCATCTGCTAAAAAGTCCATGATCACTTTATCGAAATCATCACCCCCTAAATGTGTATCTCCGTTCGTAGATTTTACTTCAAATACACCATCTCCTAAATCCAAGACAGAAATATCAAAAGTTCCACCCCCTAAATCGAATACAGCAATTTTTTGTTCTACATTTTTCTTATCTAAACCATAAGCCAAGGCAGCTGCAGTGGGTTCGTTTACAATTCTACGCACATTTAATCCTGCAATCTCGCCTGCTTCTTTAGTAGCTTGTCTTTGTGCATCATTAAAATAAGCAGGTACAGTAATGACTGCGTCTGTTACTTCAGTGCCTAAATAATCTTCTGCTGTTTTTTTCATCTTCTGTAAAACCATTGCAGAAATTTCTTGTGGAGTATACATACGACCATCGATATCCACACGCACTGTGTCGTTCTCGCCTTGTACAATTTTATAACTCCAATGAGACTTCTCTTCAGTAATCTCATTAAAACGACGACCCATGAAACGCTTTACACTTGATATTGTGTTTTCAGGGTTCGTGATCGCTTGACGCTTAGCAGGATCTCCTACCTTACGCTCGCCATTCTTTAAGAAGGCCACTACCGAAGGGGTAGTTCTACGTCCTTCATCATTGGCGATCACTACTGGTTCGCCACCTTCCATTACCGATACGCAACTATTTGTCGTACCTAAGTCAATTCCTATTATTTTTGCCATAATGCTTGATTTTCAATGATTAATTACTCTACTATAGTCAATCTTTATGCCATAATGGGTAAGCCTGCCTAGAGGTGCAAATTTGTCATATATGACAGTATAAGCTAGTTTATTGAGGCCTTAATTGACATATAAACCCCAAAAAGGGGTAGAAAAGGCAGAGAATTATAGGTTATTAGACCCCTTAAAAGTGAAGTTCTTTTGACTGGTATAGCTGAAAATGACCACAAAAAAGGTGGTGACAATCTTAGACATGGTAGGATACCAGCCCAAATAATCAACAAATAGCTTTAAAAAGCCATAATTAAGTAGCACACAGCCCAGCACTACAATAAAGTACTTCATGAGTTGTTTGCGCTTGGTAACCGTGGTTTCCTGGAAAACCACATACCTGCTTAAATAAAAGCCTATGGGGAAGGTGATGCAGAAAGAAATGATAAACGAAGCAATATGGGGGCTAATACTGACAAAGCCTAGATTAATTATATGTTTATCTAAAACATAATTATAGGCCAGAAAAAACAGGCTAATGTCCAATATCGTATTGGCACCACCACAGGCAGCGTATCTGAAAGTTTTTAAGGGCATCATTTTCTTGAAAATGGGATAAAACCAATCAATTATATCAAGAATAACTTTGCTAATAAAGTCGTGTAGTTTCAACATCAATGCGCTAAGATAATCTTAATTAATTACTTTTGCCAAAGGCAAGCCCAATTTATGAATTTAATAACTCTTTTAAAGCAGACCACATCTGCAAGCTTAGATAGCTTATACCAGGTTAAAATTCAACCTGATCAAGTATTAGTGAATGCTACTAAACCTGAATTTGAAGGAGACTATACTATTGTGCTTTTTGCTTTTGTAAAACAGCTTGGTAAGAACCCAGAGCTGGTAGGCAACGAATTAGGCAATGCAATGCAAAAGGCGCTACCTAGTATAATTACTAAGTTCAATATTGTAAAAGGTTTTTTAAATTTTACTATTAGCAACGATTATTGGTTAGCGTTTATAAAAAACTTATCGCCTAATGAATTAATGCCTGCTGTTGAGCATAAAAGAAAAATTATGGTGGAGTACTCCTCCCCTAATACCAATAAGCCTTTACACTTAGGTCATTTAAGAAATAATTTTTTAGGATGGAGTATTGCAGAAATATTAAAACTGCAAGGTCATGAAGTAGTAAAAACTTGTATTGTAAATGATAGAGGTATTCATATTTGTAAAAGTATGATTGCTTGGCAATTATTTGCAAATGGAGCAACCCCTTCTTCAACGAATAAAAAAGGAGACCACTTTGTGGGAGATTACTACGTTAAATACAATGACGCCTATAAAGCAGAAGTAGCTGAATTAGTAGCCGGTGGCATGATGCAAGAAATGGCAGAAAAAGAAGCCCCTATTTTAAAAGGTGCACAGGAAATGTTGTTGAAATGGGAACAAGGCGACACCTCTACCCTAGACTTATGGAAGAAGATGAACGCTTGGGTATATGAAGGGTTTGAAGTGACTTATCAAAAAATTGGTTCAGATTTTTTCAAAACCTATTACGAAAGTAATACCTATTTATTAGGAAAAGAATTAGTAGAGGAAGGACTTACTAAAAAAGTATTTTATCAAAAAGAAGATAGTTCTGTTTGGATAGACTTAACAGCCGATGGCTTAGATGAAAAAATTGTGCGTCGTAAGGACGGTACTTCAGTGTATATGACCCAGGATATTGGACTCGCTCAATTAAAACAAAAAGAGTTTAATACCGATGCCAGTATTTATGTGGTGGGTGATGAACAAAATTATCATTTCAAAGTTTTAAAACTTATTTGCCAAAAGTTAAAACAACCTGCTGCAGATGGTATTTATCATTTAAGCTATGGCATGGTGGAACTACCTACGGGTAAGATGAAAAGCCGCGAAGGCACTGTAGTGGATGCAGATGACTTAGTTGACGAGATGATTAACATTTCTAAAGAAAAAACAGAGGCCTTAGGCAAGGTATCCGATTTTACCAGCGAACAATTAATAGCACTGTATAATACTATTGGACTAGGTGCCCTTAAATTTTTCTTACTAAGAGTAGATCCCAAAAAGAAAATGATATTCAACCCAGAAGAAAGTATCGATTTTCATGGCTTCACCGGGCCTTTTATTCAATACACCCATGCGCGTATTAAAAGTATATTAAGAAAAACAGGTACTACAGTAAATATTAGCCCTAATGAATTATTGCCTTTAGAAAAACAATTAGCTATTGAACTTTCTTCCTTCCCTGCAATGGTGAATGAGGCTGCTGAAAATTTAGACCCCTCTAAACTAGCCATATACGCTTTCAACTTGGCTAAACTATTTAATACTTTTTACGCCGAGCATTCTATTTCCAATGCAGAATCGGAAATTAAAAAACAATTAAGAATTCAATTGGGTATTTTAACTGCGGCTACTTTGCAAAAAGCAATGAGCGCTTTAGGGATTGCTGTTCCAGAGCAAATGTAATTAGTTAAGACCTTTTCAACTTAGAGCTATTATACACTTCAGGAGTTTCTTCTTCAAAACCCCACTGGGTTAATAAGGTATCCATTTGTGCTTGAGGCAAAGAGGCTTTTTCATAATGCCCTGCATTCATTTTCTGTCTCATGGCTTCATAAATACTCACTGCACAAGCCACCGATATATTTAAGCTTTGAATAATACCCATTTGCGGTATTATAAAATTACCATCTGCTAAATTTCTACATTCTTCTGTAACGCCCGCATGTTCATTGCCAAAAACCAAGGCCACCGACTCTGTGAAATTAATATCGTGTAGGCTTACCGCATCACTGGATAAATGCGTGGTTAA
>CALPSK010000180.1 GCA_943326215.1 Sediminibacterium ginsengisoli
AACTGCATGAGCATTGACCCCAATGTGGGCGCCTTGAAAGAATACTTAACAGATATTAGCACTTCTCCTACTTATAATAAATTTAGAGACGAGCTATGGGAGTTGATGGGCAAATTACCGATTGGTAAAACCTTTACAAGAGACATGGCATCCAAGGTAGAAGCAGGTTTGAAAGGGATGGTTTCAAAAAGTAGTAATTTATTTGAAGCACTTCAATTAAGATATTTCGGACCCATTGATGGACATAATATTTCTAACTTGGTTGATACCTTGAAGGATTTAAGAGAAATACCAGGTCCTAAAATTTTACATATTATAACCGTGAAAGGCAAGGGCTATGAACTTGCTGAAAAAGATCAAACTAAATGGCATGCGCCAGGTTTGTTTGATAAATTAACCGGTGAGATTATTAAGAAAAAAATTGAAACACCTCAGCCTCCTAAATACCAAGATGTATTTGGACATACTATTGTGGAGTTAGCGAAAGAGAATAAGTCTATCATGGGTATTACCCCTGCTATGCCAAGTGGTTCCTCTTTAAAATTCATGATGGATACTATGCCAGACAGGGCTTTTGATGTAGGTATTTGCGAGCAGCATGCAGTTACCTTAAGTGCTGGTTTAGCCACACAAGGCATTAAAGCATTTTGCAATATTTATTCTTCCTTTATGCAAAGAGCCTATGATCAAGTTATACATGATGTAGCCTTGCAAAATTTACCTGTTGTGTTTTGTTTAGACAGAGCAGGACTAGTAGGAGAAGACGGACCTACCCACCATGGTTGTTATGATATTGCCTTTTTCAGATGTATTCCCAATATGATTATTGCAGCGCCGATGAATGAAATTGAACTACGTAATCTCATGTACACATCTCAACTTCCTACTATTCAATCTCCCTTTGTCATTCGTTATCCAAGAGGAGAAGGTGTAACTGTGGATTGGCAAAAACCATTTGAAGAAATTACCATTGGTAAAGGAAGAAAATTAAAAGATGGAAAAGAGATTGCTATTTTATCTTTAGGACATCCTGGAAATTTTGCACAAACAGCGATAAGAAATTTAAGAGACGAAGGCATTGATCCAGCGCATTACGATATTCGTTTTGTAAAACCTATTGACGAAGCTTTATTACATGAAGTGTTCCAAAACTATGATAAGATCATTACCATAGAAGACGCCACTACAATTGGCGGCATGGGTTCAGCTGTATTAGAATTCATGAACGAGCATAACTACCATAGCAAAATAACCATGCTAGGTATTCCTGATAGTATTGTAGAACATGGTAGTTTAAAAGAATTACATCACGAGTGTCATTATGATGCTATAGCCATTGCGGATGCTGTGAAAGCCTTACTAGGTAAGCGTATAATGTCTGAAGTATAAAATTAATAGAAGGGGAAGGGTACTAAAAATTAAGCCACACTTAGTTTAATCCTTTTTAGTTTCAACCTTTTTAATTTAAGCTAGGATCGAAATCTCCCAAATTTTCTTCTCTTTCATCGGTTTGAATCGGATCTTCTTTGAACGATTCTAAATTCGGCGTTTCATAAGAATCAAAATTATCTATATGGCCGGGCTCTAAATCATCTTCTCTGTTTTCATTCCATTCAATAATGAAATTATTACGTCCTTCACCCACCATCAGCTTCATGTATTTTTGTTGAGACAACTCAAGTATAGATAAGAATAAAAATAAAGCGTGTACCCTGTCTTGACAAATATCAAATACTTTTTCAAAAGCCACTGTCTTGCCTTCTCTTACAATGTCTAATAAATAAGCCCTGCTGCCTTCCATAGTGTAGTTATATCTAACAACAGTATGGACAGGTCTGTTTTGACGCTCTTGTAAACGGGTCATTACTTTTTCAAATGACTTCATTAATTTAAATAAAGTCACTGTTTGTAGCTCTGTTCCCTCCGCTGCTTCTTCTCCTACAAGCGACATCTCCTGTTGAATATTGCCACGCTTCATCATGAGCATTCTAAGTGCTTCTAAGTCGGCCATTTGAACAGCCGCCTCTTTGTACTTTTTATACTCTAATATTTTATCAATTAATTCTTGCCTTGGATCAATCTCGTTGCCTAATGCATCCAATTCTTTTCTAGGCAATAATAATTTTGCCTTAATACGCATTAAAGTAGAAACGAATAAAATAAACTCACTACTTAATTCAATATTCACCTTTTCTTGGTCTTGAATAAAATGCAAGAAATCGTTGATAATTTTAGTAATCTGGATATTATAAATATCCATTTCATCTCTTTCAATAAAGAAAAGTAATAGGTCAAAAGGCCCTTCAAATTGGTCTACCTTAATTGAGTAATTAGTTGGCTGATTCATTGCTACAAAGAAAAGGAATTGGCATTAATTTAAGGTCAATTGAGCAAGTATTTATCCACTTTTATGATAAAATGAAGCATCTTTACCCAAAAAATTACGCATGAACAATAAGTTCATCAATTGGACTATATTTTGCATCCTATCCATTGTCTGGGGAAGTTCCTTTATTCTAATCAAAGAAGGGCTCACTGTGCTTTCTGCCTATCAAGTAGCTTCTTTAAGAATGCTGTTTTCTGGACTGGTTTTACTACCCTTTGCTATTAACTCCTTTAAAAAAATTCCCAAAGAAAAAATGGGCATTGTCTTTTTATCTGGGTTTTTAGGAAATTTTATTCCATCCTACCTTTTTTGTATTGCAGAAACCAATATTGATAGTTCCTTAGCAGGTATTTTAAATTCATTAACCCCCTTGTTTACCATACTAGTAGGTTTATCATTTTTTAAAACAACTATCAATAAGCAAAAAATGCTAGGGGTAATTATTGGTTTTATAGGTTTGTGTTTACTTTTTGCGGCGGGTAAAAATATTAGTTTTCAAAACCTAAGCTTTGCCTCTTTAGTTTTAGTAGCTACTATCTTTTACGGTTTGAATGTAAATCTGGTAGGCAATTTTTTAAAAAATATTCGCTCCATTGATATTGTATCGGTGGCCTTTGCTTTTTTAATTATTCCTAGTGCCTTCATTCTGTATATGACTGGTTATTTTAGTATGTCCTTTAATAATCCAGGTTTCCAACAGGCTACCATGGCAAGTATTACACTTGGAGTAGTAGGTACTGCTATTGCCTCAATTTTATTTTATATGCTTCTTAAAAGATCCACTATTATTTTTGCCTCTATGGTAACTTATGGCATTCCTGTTATAGCAGTGGCCTGGGGCCTGTATTATGGCGAGTCTATTTCTATACTGCAAATAGGTAGCCTATTAATAATATTAGCAGGGGTGTATATAGTAAATAAGCCCCAACAGGCTTAGTGTTAGGGCTTATTAAATTTTATTAACTTTTATTAACTTAAAATATTTTTTTAAGCTTAAGTTAAATAGGATTGACAGTCTTTTAAACAGTCATTATTTCTTTTTCCTTTGATTCTAAATGCTTTTCTACTAGGGCAATATGCTTATCGGTAATAACTTGAATTTCATCTTCAGCACCTTTACAAATATCTTCACTCAAGCCCTCTTTTTGTAATTTCTTTACTTGCTCAATATGATCACGTCTAATATTGCGAATCGATACCTTACTTAGTTCTCCTTCAGCACTTGCTTTTTTAAATAATTCTTTTCTTCTTTCT